>SCTA01000028.1 GCA_004322275.1 bacterium | reverse complement strand
AAAAAGAAACTGGGTACCTCGCTTGATATGTGCGAAGTACCCAGTTTTAAACGTCGTGGTGAGCCGTGTTGGGATTGAACCAACGACCACCTAATTAAAAGTCAGGTGCTCTACCATCTGAGCTAACGGCCCACTTGTCGGCGCATCTTTTCCGTCCCCGGCGTCGTCATGTCCTCACTAAAGGGCTCGCCGTAGCGCTGCTACTGCCTCACCCTTTTCGTTCCGGGATTCCTTGCCGTGAACGGAAAAATAGCGCCGTAATTCTTTTTTCTTTGTCGCTTCCCCAAAACGTTTTGCTAACCGTTTTGAGGGGGTTTTTATACTCGTTCGGTTCTTTCCAGTCAAGTTTTTTAGGCTCTGCGCCTGTTTTTATGCGGGCCGCGCAAGCCTTCGATTTCCCTGAAATTTTAAACCGTTATCGGTGGAAATTCAAATTTCCGGCGGCGCTGTTATTTCCCGTCGAAGGGGGAGATCAGCTCAATAGTGGATTCCCTGCCGGGGCCGACGGAGGCCAGGAATATCTTGCAGCAGGTGAGCTTTTCCATCTCGTCGAGGAGGGCGCGGGCGTTTTGGGGAAGCTCCTCCAGCGTTTTGGCTCCGCTTATGTCTTCGCTCCACCCCTTGAGGGTCTTGTAGACGGGGCGGCACCTTTCGAGGTCTTCGATCTTCACGGGGAAGTAGCCGATGGTCTTGCCGTCGAGCTCGTAGGCGGTGCAAATTTTTATCTCGTCAAGGCCGCCGAGGACGTCTATCTTCGTCACGGCGAGGCCGTCGAGGCCGTTCATGCGGACGGCGTGTTTGAGCGCGACGAGGTCGAGCCAGCCGCAGCGGCGCGGCCTGCCGGTGGTCGAGCCGAATTCGGCCCCGCGCTGGCGAAGCTTTTCGCCGGTCTCGCAGTCGAGTTCCGTGGGGAAGGGGCCCGAGCCGACGCGGGTTACGTAGGCCTTGGTTATGCCGACTATTTTGCCGAGGGTCTTGGGTCCGAGGCCGGAGCCGGTGACCATTCCGCCGGTGCCTGTGTTACTGCTGGTGACGAAGGGGTAGGTGCCGTTGTCGATGTCCAGCAGCGCTCCCTGCGCTCCCTCGAAGAGGAAGGTCTTGCCGCTCTCGGAGAGGTTATGAAGAAGCTCGAAGGTGTCGGCAAGGTGGGGTCCGAGTTTTTCGGCCTGCGGCAGCAGTTCGGCCAGCACCTCTTCGACGCTGATCGGGTTGGCGCCGAGGTGGGCGAGTATGGCGTTCTTTTCGGAGGCCATGCACTCGATCTTGCCCCGGAGTATCTCGGGACGCACAAGGTCGCCCATGCGGACGCCTCTTCTGGAGGCCTTGTCTTCGTAGCAGGGGCCGATTCCCCTCCCTGTGGTGCCGATCTTCTTTTTCCCGGCGCTCTCTTCGCGCGCGGCGTCGATGGCCTTGTGGAAGGGGAGGATGACGTGGGCCGATTCGGAGATTACGAGGTTTTTGGCGGATACCTTTTTGCCGTTTCCGGAAAGCCCCACGATTTCCCGCAGCAGTACGCCCGGATCTATGACGACGCCGTTGCCGATGACGCAGAGGGTATTGTCGTGCAGAATGCCGGAGGGGATGTGGTGGAGGATTATCTTCTCTCCGCCCACGACGAGGGTATGTCCGGCGTTGTTGCCTCCCTGGCAGCGCACGACGACGTCGGCCTTGCCCGAGTAAATGTCAACGACCTTACCTTTGCCCTCGTCGCCCCACTGGGCGCCGACGACCGCAACGTTGGACATCGCTTGTATCCTTTTTCTTAAAAACAGACTCAACGTTAAAAACCCCAGACGACAGGTCTGGGGCTTTAGGCCCAAGTTTTAAACTCTATCACGTTATTTAGCGGCGATGCAAATTCTCAAAACCAAAGGCTGCGGCGGCTTCCGGAACGGCCCCGGCGGCGACGGTCTTTCTGGACCCGTCGGCGAGGTCTATGAGGAGGACTTCCCCTTCCTTGAGGCCGGGGGAGCCGAGTACTGCTGCGTATCTGAAGAGCTGCTCGCGGGCCAGCGCCAGAGAGTCTTCGAGCGGTCGTTTTACTATGTCGCGGCAGGCGCGTACGTTTTGCGACCGAAGGGCGGTGGCGAGGCCGAGCGCGGCGTCTCTTTTGGGGAGGAAGTTGATGATGAAGACGCCGTTTAAGGAGTTCTCGCTCTCACTCGCGGCGTTGAGCGCTTCGGAGAGGGCGAAGAGGTCGATCGAGAGGCCGGTCGCGGGAAGATCGAGGCCGTATCTCTCCACCAGCCTGTCGTAGCGTCCGCCCCTGCAGAGCGGGGTTCCAACGTGGCGGACGAAGGCCTCGAAGATTACGCCGGTGTAGTAGTCGATGCCCCGTATCTCCCCGAGGTCTACGGTTATGTGGTCAATAAGGCCGTAGGCGCGGACGAAATCGAGGACCTTGCCGAGGTTTTCGAGGGCTTCGCGGCTGTGGCCGCTCTCGACGATCTTCCCGGCGCGCTCCAGCACCTCGACTCCCCCCGCGAGGAGGGGGAGTTCGGCGAGGAGGGCTTTCTTTTGTTCGGGAAGAGAGCTTTCCCTCAAAATCTTCGCAAGCTCGGAGATATCCTTGCGCGCCGTGGCGCGAGTTATCTTTTCAAGCTCCTCTTCGTTTATTTCTACATCCTTGAAGATTCCCTTGAAAAACTCCACCTGCCCCACGTCGATGCGAAAGTCCCGGAGGCCGGAGGCGATGAGGCAGTCGATGAGGAGGGCGATGCACTCGGCGTCGGCCTCGGGGTCGCTCAACCCCATAAGCTCCGCGCCGACCTGATGGAGCTCCCTTTTCATCCCGCGCTGGCCGGGGACGTGGCGAAGCACCGGGCCGTCGTAAAAGAGACGCAGGGGCAGCCCCGCCTCGGGGAAGCGGGTCGCCGCGATGCGCGCTAGCTGCGGGGTGAAGTCGGTGCGGAAACTAAGCGCCCTTCCGGTGGAGGGGTCCACGAACCTGTAGAAGGAAAGCTCCTCCGCCCCGCTGGTGAGCGCGCGTGAGAAGACCTCGGCGTGCTCCATCACCGGAGGGTGGACGGGCCTGTACCCCCAGAGCGCCATCGTGTCCAGAAGAGAACGGCGGAGGCTGATAAGGCGCTCCGCCGTTGCTGGAAGAATGTCGGCCACCCCGGCGGGAAGCTCTCTGTGGAGCCCGCCGGGGCGACCGGTCTTTTTGCTTTTCACTTACAGATGCACCTTGTGAACGGCGAGCACGTTGGGCAGGGCCGCCAGTTCCTTGATTGTTTTGGCGTCCGGCTCGGTGTCGACGTTGACGACCGTTATGGCTCTGCCGCCGGGCACTTCGCGTCCGAACTGTAGGCCGCCGATGTTTATCTTGTTGTTGCCCAGAGTAGTGCCGATGGAGCCCACGAGGCCGGGCTTGTCGTTGTTCCAAAGGACGAGGAGATTGCCCTCCGGCACCGCTTCGATGGCGATTCCGTCAATCTCGACGAGGCGGGGCTGGTTTTTACCGAAGACCGCGCCCGAGACGGAGTAGCCTCCCTTGGCGGCCTTTGCCTTGAGGCGGATTAGAGAGGAGTAGTCCTCACCCTTGGAGGAGGAGGTCTCGCGGACGGTGATGCCGCGCTCGCGGGCGGTCACCGGAGCGTTTACGAGATTGACCCATTCACCGAGAGCGGGAGCAAGCAGCCCCGCGAGGGCGGAGGCGGTCAGAAGCTGGGTTCTGCAGTCGGCGGCCTTGCCGCTGTATTCGATGTCGAGCCCGCAGATGGATTCGAGGCCGAGCTGGGCCTGAAGCCTGCCGAGCTTTTCGGCCAGCGTCACGAAGGGGAGCATCTTTTCGAGTTCTTCGGGGGATACGCTGGGGACGTTGATGGAGTTCATTATGATGCCGCGGACCAGGTAATCGCTCACCTGATGGGCGACCTGAATCGCGACCGCCGTCTGCGCCTCCTCGGTGGAAGCGCCGAGGTGAGGGGTGCAGATGAGGTTGGGGTGCGCGATAAGGGGAGTCATCCCCGGCGGCTCCTGGGCGAAGACGTCGAGGGCCGCGCCCGCGACCTGGCCCGCTTCGAGCGCGGCGAGAAGGTCGTCCTCGTTGACGATTCCGCCGCGCGCGGCGCAGACGATGTAGACGCCCTTCCTCATCTTCGCGATGGTGTCTTTGTTGATGAGGTTCAGGGTCTCCTTGAGCTTGGGTACGTGGATGGTGATGATGTCGGAACGGGCGTAGATGCCGTCAAGATCGACCTTTTCGACGCCGAGTTCGGCGGCGCGCTCGGGGGTTATGAAGGGGTCGTAGGCGACCACCTTCATCTTGAGGCCGAGGGCGCGGTTGGCGACTATCGAGCCGATCGCTCCGAGGCCGATGACGCCGAGGGTCTTGCCGCACATCTCATGGCCCTGAAACTTCTTCTTTTCCCAGACGCCCGCCTTCATCGAGGCGGTGGCCTGCGGGATGAAGCGCACCAGGCTCATCATCAGCGAAAGGGCGTGTTCGGCGGTGGTGGTGGTGTTGCCGCCGGGGGTGTTCATCACCACTATGCCCTTGGCGGTGGCGGCGGGCACGTCCACGTTGTCCACGCCGATACCCGCGCGTCCGACGACCTTGAGGTTGGTGGCGGCGGCTATGATTTCCGCCGTGACCTTGGTGGCGGAGCGGATGATGAGGCCGTCGTACTGGCCGATGATTGCCTTGAGTTCTTCGGGGGGAAGGCCGGTCTTCACGTCAAGCGAAATACCGACCTGGGCCTTTAGAATGTCGAGCCCTTCCTTCGAGAGGCTGTCGCTTACAAGCACCTTTTTCATTTACGCACCCTCCCTGAGAATTTCCATCGCCTTGGCGACGCCCGCGCCCATCTTCATCTTGTGTCCGGCGTCCACCAGCGCCATTTCGAGGGCGCTTATCGCGGTAATAACGTCAAAGGTTGAGACGTAGCCGAGGTGGGCGATGCGGACGATCTTGCCCTTGGCCTCGTCCTGTCCGCCCGCGACGGTGACCGCGTAGCTTTCGCGAAGAATCTTCTTGACTTTCAACCCGTCGATGCCCGAGGGGATGTTGACGGCGGTACAGGCGTCGGAGGGGCTGCCGGGCGCGAAGAGGGTGAGTCCCATAGCCAGAACCGCCTCGCGGGTGGCCAGCGCCAGCCTGGCGCTACGCTTGTGGACGTTGGCCAGTCCCTCTTCCTTTATCGTGCGAAGGACGTTTTTGAGCCCGACGACAAGGGAAACGGCGGGAGTCCAGGCGGTCTGCCCTTCGGCCTGCTTCTTTTTCTCCATCGTAAGGTTGAAGTAAAAGCGCGGGAGGTTGGAAGTTGCCATGAACTTCTCGGCCTTCTCGCTCCACGCTATGAAGCCGAGGCCGGGGGGAAGCATGAGAGCCTTCTGGCTGCCGGTGATTACGATGTCCACGCCCCACTCGTCCATTGGCAGGTCAAAAACGCCGGTGGCGGTTATCGCGTCCACCACGCAAAGAACGTTGTCGCGCCTTTTGGTTATCTCGGCAATCTCCTTTACCGGGTGGCGGACCGCGGTGGAGGTCTCGCTGGCCTGAAAGAAGACGGCGCGTATTTCGGGATCGGCGTCGAGGGCGGCCGAAATAACCTTCGGATCTACGGCGGAGCCCCACGCGACCTTTATCTCGACGGGCTTGCAGCCGAAGGCTTTCAGTATCTTGCCCCAGCGCTCGCCGAACTTGCCGCCGTTGACGAAAAGCGCCTTGTCGCCGGTGGAAAGAAAATTTGTCACCGCCGCTTCCATCGCGCCGGAGCCGGAGGAAGCCAGAATGATTACGTCGCGCTGGGTCTGAAAGAGGTATTTCAGCCCCTCGCGGCATTCCTCGAATATCGGCTTAAATTCGGGTTCGCGGTGGTGGATGATCGGCAGCGCCATGTCCAGCAGAGCTGAAGGCGGAACCGGCGTCGGCCCCGGGGCCAAGAGGACGTTCTTTTTCAAGGGATTCCCTCCGGAAGAAAAAAATTTGCCGCCGGTCGTTAAAACGGCGGGGAAATTCAGGTGTGTAAAAGGTCACAAAGTATATTCACATTGCAAAATGTTCGTCAAGCGGCAGTAACCCCAAAACTGCCCCGGCCTAGCTTTCCGGCGTGTTTTCCGGCTTTTTCCGCGGACTCCTGCGCCTTGGAGACGGTGTTTTTTTCGGAGTTTCGCCTCCGGCCTCGGCCTTTGCGGGGGTGGGGGGTTCCTGGGCGGCGGCCTCCCCGGCGGCGGGTTTTTTAGGCTTGCGCGCGGGGCGCGGCTTTTTGGCCTTGGGGGCGGCCTCCGCGCTTACGGCGGGAGGTGCTTCCACGGGAGGAGGCGGCGGCGGGGGAGCCAGCTCCACTGCGGCGGGAGGCGCGGACTGATTCTGCTGGAGGGAGGCGTTTGCCTCTTGGCCGCTTCTCCTGCCTCTCCTGCGACGCCTTCTGCTCGAACTGGATTTTTTCTCGCCCGAAGGCGTTTCCGCCGGGGCGGATTCAGCCGGGGCGGATTCAGCCGGAGACTGGGCCGGAGGCGGGGCAACTTCGGCCTGGGGAAGATTGTTCAGCCCTTCCAGAGCGGCCTGACGCTCGGCGCCGGACTTCCTCGACCGCCGCCTGCGCCGCCTTCTCTTCCTCGGCCCCTCGCCGTTCTCGGCTTTTTCCGGTTCCGCTGCAGGAACTTCCTCCGCCAAAACGGCGGCAGGCTGAACCTCGGGCTGATTCGCTTCGCTTTGGGGCGGCGCGAGAGTGACCGGTTCCGCCTGGGGTTTCCCCTGCCTGCCCCTGCCTCTTTTCCCGCGCCCTCCGTTTTTGGCGGCGGGCTGCTCGGCCTTCGCCGGGGGTATCTCTTCCTGAATCCCGAGGTAGGAGGCGGCTTCGTCGCAGACCGTCTCGATGGTTCTTTTCGCCTGATATTCGGCCTTCCCGGAGGTTCCTTCGGCGTGGAGCCTTCTGGCGTCGTAGCCCTGAGGCAGGTTGGACTCGGTGCGGACGCGGTCTTCGAGGGCGAATTCGCAGTAATACTGGTTCGGAAGAAGGTCGGGCTCGGCGAAGACGTTTATCGGAGTGGAAAAGCGCATCTCCAGGTCGATTATGTCGTTGCGCTTCCTGTTGACGAGAAAGGCTGCGGTATCGAGGGGAACGCCTATGCTAACGGCGCGCGCGTCCTTCGCCTTGGCCAGCACCTGATGGATTACGCGAAGGACCGAGAGGGCGAAGGCCTCCGTCGAGCGCAGCTTGCCGGAGCCGCCGCAGAGCGGGCAGGGGTTCGCGAGCTTGAGGCCGGTGACGGATTTGAGCCTCTGGCGGCTGAGCTCCAGAATGCCGAATTTGGAGATCATCCCGACGTCTATTCTCGCCTTGTCGCGCTTGACCGCCTTGAGAAACTCCTTTTTCAGCTTCGTCCTGTTGGCTGAGCTTCTCATGTCTATGAAGTCGATGACGATCAGGCCGCCGAGGTCTCTGAGCCGAAGCTGCCTCGCCGTCTCTACCGCCGCTTCCATGTTCGTTATGAAGGCGGTCTTTTCGATGTCGCTGACGCCCGGGCCCCCTCCGGAGTTGACGTCCACCGAGACCAGAGCCTCGGTGCGCTGTATGACTATGGAGCCGCCGGAGGGCAGCTTTACTTTGTCCTCGTAGATCGAGGCTATCTGGAGTTCGAGGTTGTGCTTTGAAAAGAGGGGGGCCTTGCCCTCGTAAAGGCGGACCCGCCCGGCGTTCCAGGGCATGACGGTCTTGAAGAAAGCGCTGACCTTCTCGTAGACTTTCGGGTGGTCGATCAGTATCTCGGAGATTTCGGGAGTGAAGTAGTCGCGGATGGTGCGTATGACGAGGTCGCTTTCGCGGTAGAGAATGGCGGGCGGCCTGGTGCTCTCGTAAATTTCGGAGATTTTCTTCCAGACGCGGAGCATGAAGCTAACGTCGCGCTGAATCTCCTCCTTGTTCTGATCCCCGGCGGCGGTTCTTACGATATAGCCCATATCCTCCGGCATTCCGGCTTCGTCTATGGTCTTTTTGAGGGAATCGCGGATCTTCGCGTCCAGAATCTGCTTTGACACTCCCCGTTTCGATATCTGCGGCATGAGGACAAGATAGCGGCCCGGTATCGAGACGTAGGTGGTAAGGGCCGCGCCCTTGTCGCCTATCTCCCCCTTCTTGACCTGAACCATCACCTCCTGGCCGCGCAGGAGATTCTCGGGCTTTCTGTCTCCGCCCTGAAAGTATTCGGAGTTTATCTCGCTGAAGGCGAGGAAACCGTTTTTCTCGCGGCCGTAATCGACGAAGGCGGCCTCCAGCCCCGGAACGACGCGGTCGATTTTCCCCTTGTAGATATTTCCCTCTATAGTGTCGTCGCTGGCGGTTTCTACCGACAGCTCTTCCAGAAGGCCGTTTTCAAGGATAGCTATTCTGCTTTCCTCTTCGTTCCTTACGTTTATGTACATTTGACTCGGCATTAAAACCAAAGCTCCTTCAATTGCATGACCGCCCCTGACCGGGGCGGAACTTTCCAAATCAATTTATACCACAGGCTGGACTGTGGTAGAAGAGAAGGAGCGTTTTGTCACTTTATTGAGGGGAGGTCGGGATAAAGGTTTGAAGTTCGACGCCGCCCGTCTTCGACTGGAAGGACCCGGCCTGAGGGGTGTCGCAGAGGTAAAAGCGGCTCTCGAACTCCTTGGCGCGGGCGAGGTTTACCTCGTTGGCGGCGCTCTGCGCGACCTGGCGCTGGGGAGCCTTTCAAGCCGTCCCGACCTCGACTTCGCCCTTGAGCGCCCCGATTTAACTCTTGCCTCACGAGTGGCGAAAGCGCTGGGGGGCAGCGCTTTCGTGCTCGACGAGGGGGAGGGGGCCTACCGCGTGGCCTGGGAGGGAGGTTTCGCCGACCTCGTAGCCCTTCGCGCCCCTACCATAGAGGAAGACCTCCGCAAGAGGGATTTTACCCTCAACGCCCTTGCGCTGAATCTCAGGACCGGAGAACTGCTCGATCCGCTGGGGGGGCTGGCGGCGCTTGAAAAAAGTATTCTGATTCCCTGCTCCCCCGAGTCCATGAAGGACGACCCCCTACGGGCTCTTCGTGCCTACCGCTTCGCCGCCGCCGGAAATTTCACCTTCTCCGAAGGGACGGCAAGGCAGATAAAGAATGTTTTGCCCCTGCTAAAACCGGGGTCGGGCGCGGTTTCACCCGAGAGGATACGGGACGAGCTTTTCAAGACCTTCACGGGCTCCTACCTTAAGACGGCGCTCAAAATGATGGAGGAGCAGGGAGCCCTTTTCGCGCTTTTCCCCTTCACCGAAAAATGGAAAGGACTCGATCAGGGCGACTACCACCGGTTCGACCTCCTCGAACACTCCCTTCGCGCCGCCGGTTTCGCCCGCGAAACGGCGGAGAGTCTCGGCGAGGGCAGGGAGTGGCTGGCCTCGCATCTCGAAGAACTTCACGAGCAGTCTATAACCCGCTTTTCCCTCCTCGTCTTCGCCTGCCTCTTCCACGACATCGGAAAGCCCTCGACCCGCACCGTCGAGCACTCCGGCAGGGTGAGATTCCTGACCCACGACACCCAGGGCGCCAGACTTGTCCAAAAAACCCTCTCGAACCTCCGCGCGGGAAAAAAGACGGCGCGGGCTGCGGAGCGGCTCGTGGCCGGGCACATGAGGCTCTTTAGCCTCGCCCATCAGGAAAAGCCGACCCTGCGCTCGCGCATGAAATTCCTCCGGGACCTGGGCGACGAGACCCCCGAGGCGATAATCCTCTCCCTTTGCGACGAACTCGCCACAGGCGGTGAGGACTCGGCTTACACCGCTCTCGGGCGGACGGGAGAAGAAATTCTGGAGTTATGGCTTATAGAGAAAAAAGCGCCGCAAAAGAGCGGACCGCTTCTCCTGGGCAGGGACCTTCTTGAGCTGGGAATCGCTGCAGGACCGGAGGTAGGAAGGATACTTAGAGCAGTGGGAGAAGCGGAAGCCGAAGGGGAAATATCTACTAGGGAGGAGGCGCTTTCACTTGTCCGAAACATTCATGAGAATTGAGTATCGAAAATGCAAATGAATGAATGGAGTTTTGGTCAGTATGCATTACTCGAATTTGGCATCAGAGCCTGATAGAGTGCCAACGCACTTAATGTAAAACCATCAGTGATTGTTCCCTGCCGAACCATTGAAATAATTTCATTAAAATTTAGAAACTTTCCCTCTATGATGGCTTCGTCAGACTTGACGTATAATAGTTTCTCTGCATCAGTAGGAAGATGCGCTATAAAGACAGCTACCATTGTCATCACTATGGCATTGTCGGGGTACTGGAATCCTAAATGTTCAAATTTTTCCGCCACAAGTGTAGTTTCTTCGGTTAATTCTCTATTGGCAGATACCTCAGGTAATTCATCCTTACGACCCCCGCCACGAGGGAATTCCCAAAAGGAACCACCAGTGGCATACCTATTAACCCTGATAAGTAGCATACGCCCGTCTGGTAGCCGTGGCAGGACAACCACTCCCACGGGGTTATCGTGGTATTTTATACGTATGTATGTTCCATTGCATCCGTTAGGGCATGAAACAATGTCATCGTATACTTCTATCCATTTGTTCTCATATACAAGCCGCTTCTGAATCAATTCAAATTTGTTGCTCATGGATTACCCGTCAGTCTTGCTTATAATCATGCCGAGATAGCGGCTAATATATTTATTTTCCATGTTATAAGAAGCCAATTCCGCATAATTACTAATGGCGCTTGTTAGATTTTTATTAATAAAAATTCCTGCTATTGGACTTATGTCGCGTACGATATCTTTTAGTTTACTAAAGATTTTTGGCCTAAAAATTAGGCCCATCCCATCATGTTCGCTGACTTTTGCCAAAAACTTAGCGGCTGCGAGTTCTTTGGTGAAGTAATCAGGTGAACTACTATTGCTACTGCGAATGAAACCAGTTACATCTTTCCAGCTCAAAACCGTTAAATCCGCCACATCATTCGCAGAGAATGGTTTTCTTAAATGCGTTTTGGCGGGAATACAATCCTTTACGGAGGTTGATTTTTCATCGGCCGTCCACGTAAGAGTAGTATCTGCGGCCTTTAGTGAAAAGGCTACTACTGTATTATATGCATTATCAACAAATTCACGCAAGGCTTTTTTTCGAATCTCTCCCAGCTCGTCCATTGTATTAATTATTTTATAGAGTACGCTTCTGCCCCTAGCGTTTGCTTCATCTAATTGAGTGTAATATTTACTTAATTCGTCCTCTTGTTCGCAGGCAATTTTGGCTTTCTTCTTTATAATACTAGGTAATAAATTAGGATCGTATTCTGCATATTCAATAGGGATTGGTGATTCAGTCAAACGAGCGCTAAAGCGTATGAGTTTGTCAATTTTTTCTGCTGTCTCCTCAGGTAAACCTTGTTTTGTTCCAGTTTTAACGTAATCTACGATGTCCTTGCGATAGTCTGGTTCATTCTTGGGATCATTGTGAATCTCAGGCCAAGCGGAAAATATGAAATTTGGGTCGTGTAACAATTTGGAGCAAAAGGCCGACACCAAGTTTGAGTCGTGTTTATCTTGGAGTTTAACACGCACTCGGCCACTTTTGATCAATTCTAAAAAATTGTCTTCCTCGGCTGTACTGTCCATTAAAATCCCCAGCACCACGCCGGAATCAAAAGCGTGTGTCTGAGAGAGTACGGGCGTTTCTCTCAAAATTACCGAAAGCATTAAGTTGGCATTTGCCACATGCCAAGGTTCCCAATCATTGTTGCCGTCAGTGAGGGGGGGTGTGCGCACTGTATCCAAAACGTCATGGTAGATGAGAGAGGCCATCAGATTCCTCCGCTTCATTAATGCGTGGGTTTCTTGAGCGACAGCGTAGTACGAAAAATGTGTACGTATGAATATCCATAAAATTATTCCGAATCCATTATGCGTTTTGATATTCTGGTTGTAAAGTCCATTTTAGCCTCTCAGTTTTTGCCGCAATGGATGGCCGAAAGTAGGAAGGATACTCAAACGAAGAGGCGCTGGCGTTAGCTAAGAGGCTGTCGGGAAACCGGTCGGGTGGAGCGTAACGATACCCGACGGTTGCAAGCATGTGGTGTTGGATTTGTTGGGTTTCGCTTGGCGGTTTCGGCAAGAGTGTTTCTCGGACGATTCGGTTTTATAGCCGGGCTTGCTTCTTCGTTTGGGCCGCTCAACCACAACCTACACAACTATTGAAAAACGCTGGAGAGGCCCCCGGTTTTTTAAAGCCTTTTAGCGCACCATCGGGCTCGACGAAGAAGCCGGCTCCTTCGGGGCGCTCGCGGAGGCGGAGGACTTTTCGATGTTGGCCCGGACCGTCCTCGCTATCTCCTGCGGGGAGGGCTTGAGGTTTTTGGAACGGCTGTAATCTCTCACCGAAACCAGCGCCGTCATTACCTCGCCTGCGGCTTTTTCGCTGGAAATTCCATCCTTTATTCTGGAATTGACCAGGCCGAGGAGGTCGGCCATGCACTCGCCCCGGCAGTCGTTGGCGGCATAGCAATCTATAAGCGACCTGAGGCTGTCGGAAGAGCCGCCGAGGGCGCAGTAGCGAGCGAGTTCGGCCTCCAGCGCCGCCTTTTCCGTTTCCGTAAGGACTACCTTTCCGGATAGCTGGTCGCCGATTATTTTTTCCGCCGCCGATACGGCGACGGGGCCCGAGAGCGCAAGCACAAGCGTCAGGAGTCCGAGAATTATGTATCTCATGGTGCGTAACCTCCGTTTTTTTCTTTCCCCTTCTAAAAGGATAGCAAAATATCCGGCGTTTTGAAGCTGTTTATTATGTAAAAATTAGTTGCCCTGCTCCTTGACCTCCGGGGGCCAAGGGCTGTAGCCTTTCGCGGCGAAACGTTTTTTGTTTGTCAGGGCTTGTCCGTAAATAGGCCTTTCGTAGATCGCGCCGGATTTTGAGAGCGGTTTTGTCGCGAAGACTGAGCAAAACCGCAGGCGTAGTTGTTCTACGGCGAGGTTTTGCGATTGATGAGCGGCGAAAGCGGGCCAAAAGCCGGATGCGAGAACGAAGGTTTTATTTACGGACAAGCCCTTAAGACGCGGCAAAGAGATGAAACGGCTTAGAAAATTCACTTTAAAAATACAACTCCTCCTGATGATTCTCCCTCTGGTGCTCGGGGGGGTCATACTCGTCGGCTTCGCGGTGGGCGCGATATCCTCCTCGCTCGCCTATCAGGGAGTAACCAAGGCCTCCCGCGACGACCTCGGCCATCTGGCCCAGTTCTCCGTAGACCTCCTCAATTCCCACTACAACCAGTTCGAGGTCTATCAGGAGGACAAGAAAAACACCGCCCGCAAGGATCTTTCAACCCTCGTCAACGTCGCCGTCTCGATTGTCGAGGGTAAAAACGGCGAGAGCAAAAAAGGGGGGGTCTCCCTCGCAGCCGCCAGGAAGGAAGCCGCGAAGGCCCTCAAGGAGATAAGCGTAGGTCAGTCCGGCTACGTCTACGTTATGAACTCCAGAGGCGACCTTCTGGTCCACATAGCCCAGGAGGGGCAGAACATCTACGATTCAACGGATGAAAACGGAAGGTATTTCATCCGGGAGATGTGCCAGAGGGCGCTTTCGTCGGGCAAAGGGGAGGTCCTTACGATCGAGTACCCCTGGAAAAACACGGTGCTCGGCGACAAGGCGCCGAGAAAGAAGCTGGTCGCCTACCGCTACTACGCTCCCTGGGACTGGATTGTGGCGGCGGGCTCCTACGTTGACGAGACCTACGAGGACGCGGCTTTTGAAAAGCGCGCCTTCGAGGAACTGAAGGATACCCTCAAGAAGAAGGGCGTGGGCACGACCGGCTACATTTACGCCGTGGACAAGAAGGGAATCGCGGTTATCCACCCCTTCCGCGAAGGGGAATCTCTCATCGACCAGACCGACCACCACGGCGGCTACTTCATACGCGAGATGCTGGAGAAAAAATCCGGGTGGATCGAGTACCCCTGGCAGAACGAGGGAGACCCGGCCCCGAGGATGAAGATAGTCCGGTACGAGTATTTCAAGCCCTGGGACTGGGTCGTGGCCGTCGGCTCCTACGAGAACGAGTTTCTGCACGACGCCGAGGTCATTAGCAGCAGGGTGATCTTCATCACCTTCGTGGCGGTGGGACTGGCGGCGCTGCTCTGCGTCCTTCTCGTTTATATGGCCTCGCTCTCCTTCACCATGCCGATAGTGAAGATGACCCAGATAATAAGGCGGGTTCACGGGAACATGTTCGGCGGTAGAATGGACGAGACGGGAAGCGACGAGCTCTCGGAGCTGGCCAGGGCGTACAACCGCATGACCGACGCCCTCGGCAAGCATATGGAGATGGAGGCCACCCTCGCCCAGCAAGGGAAGATGGCTTCTCTCGGCGTGCTCTCCTCCGGCGTCGCCCACGAGATAAACAACCCTCTCGGGGTCATACTCGGTTACGCGGCCTACCTCGAAAACAAGCTCGACCCCGGCGATCCCAATTTCAAATACGTGCAGGAGATAAAAAGGGAGGCCAAGCGCTCCAAAAAGATAGTGCAGGATCTCCTCAGCTATGCACGGGCCCCCCGTCCGGCCTTCGAGACGGTCGAGATTCCCGAGCTTCTCAATCAGATAGCCGATTTCGCCTCGAACCACTCGGACATGGCCGGAGTGGTGATCGTGAGGCACTTCGATTCCGGCCTGCCCGCGATAACAGCCGACGCCGACCATTTGAAACAGGTGGCGATAAATGTAATATTGAACGCCGGGGCGGCGATGAAGGGCAACGGCACCATGACTATCTCCGCCCAGATGGCCGACGAGGGGAAGGTCAGGATAATCTTCGAGGATACCGGCCCCGGCATAGACCCGGAAGTCCTCCCGAAGATATTCGAGCCCTTCTTCACCACAAGGCAGAGCGGCACGGGGCTTGGCCTTTCGATAACAAAGCAGATAATCGACCGCCACCACGGGGCCATAGAGGTAGAGAGCGAGGCCGGAAGGGGGACCAGAGTGATAATCACCCTGCCGGTAAGGCAAGAGGACTTCTAGGAAAGAATAATGCCGCAAAAAAGGATTCTCTTCATCGACGACGAAGAGGGCATGTGCCGCATGGTTGAGGCCGTGCTCTCCGACGCCGGTTACAAGGTCACCTCCTACACCAAAGCCGAGGAGGCGATAAGGGCCTACAAGCCCGGCAAATACGACCTCGTCGTCACCGACGTCAAGATGCCCGTCATGGACGGCCTCGAAGTCCTTTCCCGCATAAAGGCCCAGGAACCGGCCCCTCCGGTCATCGTCATCACCGCCTACGCCACCCTTGAGACCTCCATACACGCCCTCCGCAAGGGCGCCTACGACATGCTCACCAAGCCCTTCGAGCCCGAAGAGCTTCTGCACAGGATAAAAAACGCCCTCCGGCAAAAGCAGCTTCTGGCTGAAAACAGCGAGCTGAAAAAGGAGCTGGCGGGGCAGCGCGAGATAATAGGGGAGTCGCGCGCCCTTCACGGAGTCCTCGAAACCGCCGCCAAAATCGCCGAAAGGGACCTTCCCGTGCTCATCTCCGGCGAGTCGGGAACGGGAAAGGAACTTGTGGCGAGGGCTATTCACGCAAGGTCGCCGCGCAGGGACGGTCCTTTCGTCGCCATAAACTGCGGAGCCCTTCCCGCCTCCCTTCTGGAAGCCGAGCTTTTCGGCGCGAAGAAGGGGGCTTACACCGGGGCCGAGAGCGAAAGAGTGGGGCTGGTGCAGTCCGCCGACGGCGGCACTCTCCTGCTGGACGAGGCGGGAAACCTCCCCGAGAACGTCCAGAAGGTCCTCCTCCGCTTCCTGCAGGAAAAGGAGTTCTACCGGGTGGGCGACAGCGTCCCCACCAAGGTGGACGTGCGCCTCCTCGCAGCCACCAACGCCGATCTCGCGGCGGAGGTAAAGGCCGGGCGCTTCCGCGAAGACCTCTACTACCGCCTCGCCGTGGTCAGGATACAGATGCCGCCGCTGCGCGACCGGAAAGAAGACATCCCCCTGCTCGCCGCCCACTTCATAAAGGAGCAGAACCTCATCTTCTCGACCTCGGTGAAGGGGCTCTCCCCCGAGGCGAGAGAGGCGATGATGGAGTTCGACTGGCCGGGGAACGTGCGACAGCTAAAGAACGTCATAGAGGGCGCGATGGCGCTGGAGAGCGGGGATTACCTCGAAGCGGAGGCCCTTTCCCAGTTCATCCCCGTCCCCGAGCGCCCCTGCGAGACCGGTTCGGATTATCTTTGCGCGCTGGAGCGCTTCGAGAAAGAGTACTTCGCCGAGATGCTCAAGTTATCCGGCGACAACGTCGAAGAAGCCGCCGAGCGCGCCGGAGTCAACCTCGCCACCTTCTACCGCAAGATGAAGAGGTATGGGCTTAAACGGAAGAGGGAAGCCGGTTAGGCGGCTTGTGACGGCTTCGGCATTTTGGCGGGCTTTGTCGCCACTCGCTTGTGGACGGCTTCGGCTTTTGGCGCGATGCGGCGTCGCGTGCTCGCTCAAGGGCTCGCCGTAGCGCCGCTACTGCCTCGCCCTCTCGCTGCGCGGCTCCTTGCCTCGCGCCAAAATCCAAAGCCGTAATTTAAAACCTGATTACCGGTAGCACCGTCACTCCCGCGAACGGGAGTCCAGATTCCAGTTGGAGATAGACAATATGGCAGATCGGTTATTGAGTGATTCATTCGAGATTTCTGGCGAATGGTTCTTGCCTGAAGCCGAAGAGCGCAAAATACCTGGTACTTTGAAGTTTGTCGGCGAAAGAACAGAATTAGAATTATTTGAACCTCTTTCGGTGAGGGATGAAGGTATTGTTGCTGATACTGGTTCAAAGAACTATCCGGTCATTTATGGGATTACACTTGAGAGTGAAGCCATAACAATCCTGAAAGCTCGCAGTGCAGGAACTGCTTTTCGCATGAATTCCGGTGGAATTAGACAGCCAGAGCGAATAGTTTCTCATTGGTTGTTAGTAGGCGGTTTTTTAACAGCAGATTTTCTATACCATGAACTGAGTTTTAGGATTCCCGGACTCCATATTTGGCTATCCGAAAAACTTGTCCAAGAATCTCATGATCGTGAAGGTGCTAATGGCCCAATAGTTTTGACCTATAAGGTCGGTGGAGGTGCAGTTTACAAAACTAGTATTCCAGAACAACTAGACATTGAATGGTTTTACCAGCGTAGATCCAATACGGACCTGTTTACATCAGTAGAAGTAACTATATCCGGATGGATAAAAATATGCCCAAATTCGCCTCAAAAATTAACTTGGTATCTTGAAGAGTTATCGAAAATAACCACAATGCTTGCATTTATTTCTGGGTCTTCGATGTCTCCTGACTGTATCAAGGGCTTAATTGAGGAGCATCATCAGGCAATTTATGCACTTGTTTCCTTGGCAAACCGTAAAAGCTGCACTTATAATAGCGATCTAAATTTCTTTATGTTGCGCGACTCAATGGGGGTTGGGCTATCTGATGTTGTTGCACGTTGGTTTGAAGTCTATCCAAGGGTCCAGAAGCCAAGCGAACTCGCTTTAGGTGTATTGTCATCCGAAAAACTTTGGCTACATGTTGAATTTTTATCTTTGATGCAAGCACTAGAGGGCTTTCATCGAGGATTGTATGAAGGTCTATACATGGATGAGAGCAGCTATTCACCTATTAAACAAATACTTTCAGATGCTATACCTAAAGCTGTCTCCCCAGATCACAAAGAATCACTGAAATCACGAATACAATATGGGAATGAAATCTCTTTACGCAAGCGGCTTGACCATCTGGCGGCCTCGCTGCCAGAACAAATAAGGAAAATAGTTCTTGGGCATGATGGACAAGTACCGAGAACGTGGATTGATACGCGAAACTACTACACCCATTGGAATGAAGAAAGCCGTGAGAACGTACTTGACTTCCAAGGAATATATGAAGCCAATGTCCGTATTCGGCATTTTATTAGGATGCTATATCTGAACTTAATGGGAATACCAGAAGAAGCGATAGTGAAGTCGTTTGACAATCATAGCGATGGTTCGCGGCACTTATCCCAACTGAATGAAAAGGAACAATCTAGCCCTTAGGTTGGGTGGAGCAAACGACACACAACATTGCAGTCGCGTTATTTTTACTGATTGCCGGAATCCTTTACAATCTTACTGGATTGTCGTCTTTCCCGCGTAGGCGGGAATCCACGGTTTTTTACAACTATTTCTGACTCCCGCCTTCGCGGGAGTGACTTGAAATACATCATAGGTGTTTAATGAGATTCCAAAACATGACAAGGCCGCATGAGGAGACTCAAGAAACGCACGCGCTCTTAAGGATTCTTGCCCTCGGTAACCGGCAGATTGAAGAGGGCAGGGTTCGCCCGTTTGAGGAAGTTATAAAAGGTATAAGAGAGCGTCGAGTTAAAGGAGGACGTTTTGGGGCCAAGACTTATATTTAACATTTTAGTGATATGAGTCCCCGGGAGGGGTGACGAAAAGAAGGCTCGTTCAAAAACGAAATAAACGGAATGTTTTTGGACTCGAAGGTAAAATTTTTGCACTTATCTCAAGTCGTTTTGCGCATCCCCCTACATTCTAGACAGCCTCTTCAGCCGCTGGGCTTCTTCGACCGGCAGGCCGCTGTATTTCCAGAAGTAGAGGGAGTTGTTTGTCCAGAGGGGGTCTATATCGGGCGGGAGGAGGCCGGAGGCGAGGACTTTGTCAAAGTCGGGGGTTCCGGGGATGGGGGAGTATTCGGCGAGCCAGGGGCGGACGCCGAGTCCTTTGACGAAGCGTATCGATTCCTCCACCTCTTCGCTTGTCTGGCCTGGGAGGCCCATGAGGAGGTAGACGCCGATTCTTTCGGGCGGTATTCCGGCCTTCAGGAGGTTTTCGACCGCTGCTTTCGTTATCGGCGCGGTGACTTTGCCCCCGCTCTGGCTCTGGCGTTCTTCGTTGACGGTTTCGAGGCTGAGGCGAATAGTGAGGAAGTTGTTTTCGGCCATCGCCTCGGCCACTTCGGAGTCGAGAAAGCGGGCGTGGAGGCCGTTGGGGGTGTGGAAGGCGAGGGGGAGCTTTCTCTTCTTTACCTCCCTCATCAGCGGCAGAAAGCGGTTTTTTGCGTCTACCAGCAGCGCGTCGTCATAAAAGGCTATCTCCCTGACGCCGAACCCGGCGAGGGCGCTCAGTTCTTCAACGCAGTCTGAAACTTTTCTCGGTTTGTACTTTTCCGAAAGCAGATTCGAGGCGCAGTAGGTGCAGGAAAAGGGGCAGCCCTCGGCGGTGCGGATTGCGCCGTAGGCCGCGCCGTCGTGGAGGGAAAGCTCGTACCACTTTTTCGCTTCGCGCACCGGCTCTTCGGGAAGTCCGAGAATTTCCGCGAGCTTCGGACTGTTTTTCGCCAGAGGCCCGCGAATGACGTAATCCGCTCCCGACATTTCTTCGGCGTGGGCGGGCCAGAGGGTTGGATAGACCCCGCCAAGGACTACCGGAACGCCGGGAAGACGCGAGCGCGCAAGTTCTATAGCGCGTAGCGCTCTCGGATACCAGTAAGACAGCGCCGAGGTGACGAGCACCGCGTCGATTCTACCCGCCCCCTCCAGCCTTCGCAGAAACTCCCCCTCGCCGATGCCGTAAAAGCCGAAGGCCTTGGGAACCCCCTCCGGCAGGGCGGAAGGGGCGAGTTTTTGCTTTTTGAACTTGCCCGGCGCGGGGAAAGGGGAAAGGCAGTCGAGGAGCGATACTTCCGCGCCCCGCTCGTGGAGCCACTCGGCAAGCCGGTAGAGACCCAGCGGACGGAGCCAGAAGTTATAAGCCGAGGTGTCGGCTATCCAGGGGTTGACGAGAAGAAATTTCATAACAAGTCGCATTCTTTTTCTGAATCAAGCGTGCAAATCCGGCAAACTATTTCGGCGAAGGGCAAGGAGTCCGCAGGCCGCGCGACGAGACAGTATCGTGCAATACGGCGAGGAGCGCGGCCGAGAACCGACGCAGCCATTCGCCGAAAGAGGAAGCCGGTTAGACTTTTCCGCCCTTCGTCCACCAGTCCGATTTTTTATCAAACCACCACGCCGAGGAATCGCCGTCCAGAATCGCCTTTGCAAGGCTCTTCGCCTCTTCGGATTTGAGCCTCTCGACGGTGAAGGGAATCCACTCGGCGGCGTTCCGGTTGCCGATGTCGTGATGCTCCTTGAGCTGAAGGAGCATTTCAAGGTTGTCCGCGTCGCGGGCGATCCTCGCCTCGGCGGTCTTTTGCTCGCGGAATTCCGCAAGCAGCCCTTCCATCTCCCCTCCGAATGGGAGCCCCCGTGTCATGTCCCTGGCCGCGCTCTCCTCGTCTGCCTTTACGTATTTCTGGTTCATGTAGTTGAGGTCGCCGGTGCGCGCTTCGGGGAGGTCGTGGAAGAGCGCCAGTTTCAGTGTCTTGTCCCTGTCGATTCCGGGAATCCGGCCGGCGAGGGCGTAAGCTATAAGAGCGGTCCTGAAGATATGTTCCGCGACCGATTCCGAGCCGGAGCCCAGAAACTGCCATCCGGTGCGGGGGGTGCGCTTCAACATCCCGGCCTCGAAGAGAAAATCGGCTATCCTGTTCAAGTTTAAATCTCCCTATTTTACAGGGTTACGTTGACGATTAGGGTTTTGTGCCATACACTTTACGTATAATAAAAGGAGCGACCTCATGGGCCCGGTCAGAGAGACCCTTTGCGAACTTCTATCGCAAAATTGCGGTGGCGACGTTCAGCCTGCCCTTGAGGGTATTTTGTCCGCGATCAGCGATATCGTGGAGATCGACGCCGACCAGCCTTGGAGGCAGATAGTCCGCGACGCTTCGCAGGTCATCGTCGATTTCCTCGGCGGTCAGGCGGCCGTTTTCCGCATCCGCGAGCGCTCCACCGGCCGAATGGCCGTTCTCGCTTCCTACAGAATGCCGGAAGACCTTGGCGAGGATGAATGCTCCTTCGAGGATGACATCGTAGCCGAGGTCGTCTCAACGAATCAATCCCGCTATGTCACCGGCCAGCCGTGCAACAGTTTCAGCTCCATCCTCTTTTTGCCCGTCAACGTCCGTTCGATGGTCGACAAAGAGGAGGAGGTGCGCGGCGTGCTGGTGATTTACTACCCCCAGCCGGTCGCTCTCTCGCCCCTGGAAATTCACGTCGCCGAGATGATGGCGCTGAAGGTGGGCTACGTGCTCGCCAGAAGGCGCATTATCGAGATGAAGCGGATGGCCCAGAAAAAAGAGTGGATTGTAGAGAAGGTTTTCGCGAAGCTCTCCCTGGAGAAGGGCCTGAAAATGAAGGACCTCTTCAGGATGATGGTCGACGAACTGTACGACATAATTAAAATTCAGAGCTGCACCCTCTTCGCCATCTCCGACGACGGCGCCGAAGCGGTGCTGGAAACCGGATGGCCCGAGGTGGGGAGCTACCACTCGGTGGGCGGCGTCTTTCGGCTCGACGAGCACCCGCACCTTGCCGCAGCGGTCAGGCTGGACCAGCCGATGGGAGATTTCACCCACGAGAGAATCTACAACAGCTACATTCTGGTGAAAAATCCCTACGAGAGCAGGCTGACCTCACCCGACCTGAAACGCTTCGCCGTCGAACACGGAATATATTCGATACTTTACGTCCCCCTGCGGATAGGGGACAACGTCCGCTACCTCCTCGTCTTCGACGCGCTGGAGAAGAAAAAGGCCTTTTCGGACGAAGACATCGAGATACTCACCTTCTTCGGCAAGGAACTGACGCAGGCGCTTGAAATCGAGAGGCTCGACGACATCCTCCACGATTTCAAAAACCCCGCCATAGCTATCGCGGGGTTCGCGAGACGGGTTAAAAAGATGGTCGAGTCAGATGCGACCGACAAAAAAACGATGCTGGGCTACATAGACATCGTCATCAACGAGGGGACGCGGCTTCAGGAGATGGCGATGAGCCTCTTCCCCGTGTCCCGCCCGGAGATTCTCGATTTCGCGGAGGTCGTGAAGGAGAGGTTCGTCATAAACCGCGAAGCGATAAGCGAGAGCCGCTCCAACGGCGTCACCCTGACCGAAAGCGGCCTCGACAGGACGGACATAAAGGTGCGCACCTCAAGGATGGCGCTGCAAAGGGTTCTTGACAATCTCTTCAACAACGCCACGAAGGCGATACCGCAGGAGGGCGGAGACCTCTCGGTAAACGTCTACCCGGACAACGTGTCGGCGGTGGCCGAGATAACCAACACCGGCAGGATCTCCGACAAGGCGTTAAAGCAGATTATCTTCGACGAGACGAGGGGCAGGGGGCTCGGCATCGTCAACAGACTGGTGTCCAACATGGGCGGCAATCTCGCCGTCGAAGTGGGCGAGAAAACCACCACCTTCCGCATAAACCTGCCGCTTTATCGCGGATGAGACGAGAAATTAAACCACGAAACAAAGCGGTTTTTTATCGCCCCCGGAGCGGTTTACTGGCCGATAACCAGCCTGATACCCAAATCCAAAAACGCTTTTGTCGGGACGTTCCCCCAGCGCAGCGAAATGCGTTGATCGAAATTCCCATCTAAACAGCCCCCGCCCCTGTAAATCTTGTAGATACCCGACACCGGACCCTTGGGGTCTACGGATGGCCCGACGCTGTAGAAATCACTCTGGTACCAGTCGTTAACCCACTCCCAGACGTTGCCGCTCATATCGTAGATTCCGAAATCGTTCGGGAGTTTTTCTCCGACTATATGAGTGACGCCTTCGCTGTTATATGTGCCCCAGGAGTAGTTATCAAGCAACAACGCATCGGAGGTCCCCGAATACTTTGTTCCGGGCATGTTGCCGCCTTTTGCAGCGTACTCCCATTCCGCCTCGGTGGGAAAACGGAAGTTCCGCCCGGTCATGGTTTTTAAAGCGGTTATATATTCCCTTGCCTTGTTCCAGTTGATATTTTCCATGGGATGGATAGGGGCGTCGGGGAGGAAAGCGTGATGGCTCGGATTTTGGCTGTTGACTATCTCCCATTGTTCCTGAGTCACCTCGTATTTCCCGATCCAGAAACCTTTGGACAAGGTAACCAGGCGGGTGGGTTTCTCGTCGCTGTAGCCACCGCCGAATTCATCACCCATGATGAAGGTCCCTGCCGGCACCCACACAAAGTCGATCCCTGTAACCGGTTCAGTCCATGTTTCCCCGGGGTTGGGTTCGTTTTCGAGATCGTACACCATTTCCTGAAGTTCGGAGTCAGTCCACCCGAACTTTGTTGCCACGGCTTTGATGGTGGTGTCGGTATTGACGGTTATCGGAAAGCTGAACACCGCGCTGTCTTCAGTAGGCGTCGTACCGTCCATCGTGAAATGGATTGTCGCGCCGGGTGTCGCGGTCGTTATTGTCACGAGTTGATCGTCGGCATAGACGCCTCCGTCGGGGGTGAAGACGGGGTTTTCGACCACTGGCGGGGGATTGTCGATGGTATAGGTCGCGCTCTTCACGCTGGAGTCCGCCCAGCCGTCTTTGACGGCTACGGCCTTGATTGTCGTATTGAACAAGACCTCCACGGGGCCGTTGTACAGCGTGCTTGAGGAGGTGGGGATTGTGCCGTTTGTCGTATAGTGGATTTGGGCCTCCGGGGTAGCGGTCTCTATCGTTACAAACTGGGTATCGTCGTAGAGCCCCGGCGGAGGTGAGAAAGCTGGGGTTTCAATCTTCGGCAGAGTGATGTCGATGTTGTAAGCCGCGCTTGCGGCGTCCGAGTCGGTCATCCCGCTTTTTACCGCGATGGCCCTTATGGTGACGTCTTCGGTGACTGATATCGGACCTATGTACTGCATGGCGGAAGTCGTCGGTGTGTAGCCGTTCGTGGTGTAGTAGATCGCGGCGTCCGGCGTCGCCGTGGTGATCGTCACTTCCTGGTAGCTGTTGTAGGTTCCACCCCCGGGTGAGAAGACGGGAGTTTCGGCTTTGTAGGAGGTTGCGGAGGTTATGGTGTAGGTCGCGCTTGCGACTGCTGAATCCGCCATTCCGCTCTTGGCCGAGATGGCCTTCAGCGTCCGGGAGGAATTTACGGTTATCGCGGCGCTGTAGACCGGAGAAGCGGTTGTCGGCGTTGTGCCGTCCGTCGTGTAATGGATGGAGGCGCCTTCGGTCCCGCACAGAAGAGAAACGCTCTGAGCGTTCTCGTAAGTCCCTTCGAGAGGACTGAAGAGAGGCGCTTCCGCGTGGGCGGTGGGCTCTCCTCCGCTGACTCCTTTTCCGCAGGAGACAAGGCAAATAAGAGCAATCAGGATTGCGAGGAATCTGAAAGCGCGCTTCATTTCAAGTCTCCCACCCATGCCGGCAAAGAAAATATTCACAGAGTATCCCTCTTTTTACTACTTTTAGATTGACGGGACAAGACTCTTGTGGGTTTTCAGAACAAGATTGGGCGGCGCTAGACTCTGAAAGTGCCTTTGAAATCTTCGAGAGTCTCCGCGCCGATTCCGGCGAGGTGCTCTTCTATTTCGGAGAGGATGGTCGAGGCGGAAGAGGGATTTACGAAGTTGGCGGTGCCTATCTGCACCGCGGAGGCTCCGAGACAGAGGAATTCGAGGGCGTCCCTGCCGCTGATTATCCCGCCGAGGCCTATGACGGGAATCTTAACTGCGCACAGGGTTTCCCACACCATGCGGAGGGCGACGGGCTTTATCGCCGGGCCCGAGAGCCCGCCGGTAACGTTGGCGAGGGCCGGGCGACGCCTTTCCAGGTCCACCGCCATGCCGGTCAGGGTGTTTATCAGCGAAACCGCGTCAGCTCCCGCTTCCTCCACTGCCCTGGCCATCACCTTTATGTCGGTGACGTTGGGAGAGAGCTTTACGATGAGGGGGAGGCAGGTCACCTTGCGCACACCGCAAACTACCTCGGAGGCGAGGGCCGGGGAGGTGCCGAAGGCGATGCCCCCGGCCTTGACGTTGGGGCAGGAGATGTTCATCTCCAAGGCGTGCACGCCTTCGATCGCAGAGAGTTTTTGGGCGCAGAGGACGTACTCCTCCACGGTGTTCCCGAAGAAGTTGGCTATGACCTTCGTGTTGTCCAGCTTGCGAAGGTAAGGCATCTTCTCCGCCTCGAAACGGTCGATGCCGACATTCTCCAGGCCGATGGCGTTGAGCATCCCCGCCGGGGTCTCGACGATGCGCGGCATCGGGTTGCCTGTTTTCGGCTGGAGGGAGAGTCCCTTCACCGAGATCGCGCCGAAGGCCGAAGGGTCGGCAAAATTCTCGAACTCGGAGCCGTAGCCGAAGGTGCCCGAGGCTGCGATGAGAGGGTTTTTGAGCGTCAACGCACCTATTTTCGCGGTCAGGCCCACCTTTTTCATCGTCATTTTCCCGGTGACCAGATTACGGCGACAATCTGCGCTTTCTCGCCGCCGTAACTTGAGACGCGGTGAGGGACTTTCGCGGAGAACTGTATCGAATCGCCGGGGGTGAGAACGTCGGTGTTCGCGTCGAGGCAGACTTCGACCTGCCCGGAGAGGACGAAGAGAAACTCCTCGCCCTCGTGGGAGGAGAGTTTGGCGGATTTGACCGTAGGCTCTTCGAGGGTGACGAGGTAGGGCTCTATGTGGCGGTCCTTCATCCCCGAGCCGAGCGACTCGTAGCTGTAGCCGTAGGAAACACCCTCTTTCGAGGCGAACCTGCTCACTGGCCTTCGGTCATCCTTCCTGACTATCGTGTAGGGCTCGCCGCCGTGCTCTCCCCAAAGCTCGCCGATGTTCACTTCGAGCGCCGAGGCTATTTTGCCCATGGCCCCGAGGGGCGGGCTCACCATATGGTTTTCAATCTGGTTTATGAGAGCGGAGGTGTAGCCCGTCTTTCCCGCCAGCTCCTGAAGGGAAACACCCTTTCCCTCGCGGAGCTTCTTGATCCGCTCGCCCACCGTCACCACGTTCGGTTCGCCCATCTGTTTCATCCTTTACTTTAATTTTTCGACAAGGGCAGCACCCTCGCGCAGGGCTTTTTCATTCAGGGGGATGAGTTTGTGGACCTTGGAGGGAAGGACTTCCTCCAGAGACTCGGCAAGCGACTCTATGGTAACGAGGCCGGTATGCCCAGCGAAGCCGCCGAGGGCGACCATGCTGGCGAGCTTCTCGTTGCCGAGGGACGCCGCTATCTCGTTGCAGGGGATCCTCGCTACGGCGACGCCCTCCTTCGAGAAGTTTTCGTCGGGGCAGACCGAGGAATTTATCAGCAGAAAGCCGCCGTTCGGTATCATCGGACCGAATTTCAACACCGAGGGCTCGTTCATCGCGATTACCCCGTTGGGGCTCGATGTCACCGGGCTTCCAACCTCGCGGTTGGAGATCGTCACGGTGCAGTTCGCCGTCCCGCCGCGCATCTCGACGCCGTAGGAGGGGAAGAAGGTGACGTTCAGGCCCTGCTTTATCGCCGCGAAGGCGAGGAGATTTCCAATCATCAGGATTCCCTGACCCCCGAACCCCGCCATTATCGTGGAATAATTCATCTTTACCCCTTATGTCAGGCCATGCTCAGAAGAAATCCGACCCTTTGCGCTCCTTGAAGACGCCGAGGGGGAAGTAGGGGATCATCTCGGCTTCGATGCGCTTGTTCGCGTCCAGCGGCGTAAGACCCCAGTTGATCGGGCAGGCGGAAAGGACCTCTACGATGGCGAAGCCGCGCTTCTCTATCTGCGCCTCGAAAGCCTCGAAGATAGCCTTGCGCGCCTTCTGGAGGTTCGCCGGGTTGTTCACCGCCACGCGGGCGGCGAAGGCGACGCCTTCGAGCTGCGAGAGCATCTCCGTTATCCGTATCGGGTAGCCGTCCTGCGAAAATTCCCTGCCGTAGGGGCTCGTCGTCGTGCGCTGGCCCAGCATCGTCGTGGGGGCCATCTGCCCGCCGGTCATTCCGTAGACGGTGTTGTTCACGAAGATGACGGTGATGGGTTCGCCCCGGTTGGCGGCGTGGATTATCTCGGCGGTGCCTATGGCCGCAAGGTCGCCGTCGCCCTGATAGAGGATGACGAACTTGTCCGGATTTGCCCGCTTGATACCCGTAGCCACCGCCGGAGAGCGCCCGTGGGGTGATTCGACCACGTCGATGTCGAAGTAATCGTACATGAAGACCGAGCATCCCACCGAGGCCGCGCCTATGGCGTCCTCGCGCACTTCGTACTTGTCTATCGCCTCCGCCACGAGGCGGTGGACGAGGCCGTGGTGGCAGCCGGGACAGAAGTGAAAGGGGCGGTCAACGAGGGATTTGGGCCTCGAAAAAACGGTTTTCACTTGCCCGCCTCCTTCGCGCTTAGCTCGGCCATGAGTTTTTCATAGATGTCGTCGGGCGAGGGGAGGAAGCCGGGCGGATAGCCGCAGAAGGAGACCTCGCTCTTTCCGTTCGTAGCGAGCATCACGTCTTCCACCATCTGCCCGACGTTCAACTCGACGGTGAGAAGCGGTATTCCCTTTTCGGCGACGGTTCTTATGGCCTGCTTCGGGAAGGGCCAGACGGTTATAGGGCGGATGAGACCGACCTTCCTGCCCTCCTCGTTGGCGCGGTCCACGGCGGATTTGGCTATGCGCGCCGCGCTGCCGAAAGCGACAACGGACAGCTCGCACCCTTCGGGGATTTCGAGGTGGACGCGGGTCTCGTTCTTCTCGATTTCGGCGTGTTTTTCCGCCAGCCGCCAGTTGTGCTCCGCAAGCTCGCCGTCGCCGAGGTAGAGAGACTTTATCTTTCTGCGCTCGCGCCCCTTCGCTCCGGTGAGTACCCACGCTTCCTTGCCGTAATCTTTTATCTCCGGCCGCCACTCCTCAAGCGGCTCCTTCATCATGCCCAGCATAGCATCGGCGAGGATCATCGCGGGAATGCGGTACTTGTCGGAGAGGTCGAAAGCCAGCACAGTAAGGTCGTACATCTCCTGCACAGTCGCCGGGGCGAAAACCAGCGTCCGGTAATCGCCGTGGCCTCCGCCGCGCGTCGCCTGAAAGTAATCCCCCTGGCTCGGCGCGATTCCGCCGAGTCCCGGCCCCGAGCGCTGGATGTTCACTATCACGCCGGGTATCTCGCTACCCGCCATGTAGCTTATTCCCTCCTGCTTCAGGCTTATGCCGGGGCTCGACGAACTCGTCATGGCGCGCTTGCCCGTCGCTCCCGCGCCGAGGAGCATGTTTATCGAGGCTATCTCGCTCTCCGCCTGCACGAACTGCCCGCCGAGGCCCGGGAGGACGCCGGAGAGGTACTCGGGGATGTCGCTCTGGGGAGTTATCGGGTAGCCGAAGTAATAATGGCACCCCGCCGCCACCGCCGCCTTGGCGATGGCAATATTGCCTTTCTCGAAGGTCTTCTTCATCGCGCTCCCCTTACTTCTTCACTTCGATGACGACGTCGGGGCACATCCTCGCGCAGATGGCGCAGGCGGTGCACTCCTCCTCGTTCACCCAAGAAACCGGCCTGTAGCCCTGGGCGTTGAAGCGGTCGGTGAAGGCGAGGCAGTTCTTCGGGCAGAACTCTATGCAGAGCCCGCAACTCTTGCAGCGATCCTCGCGGATCGTAACCTTGGGCATATCTGTGAAACCTCCGTCGGAATCAAAACGAATCTTATCAATTTACCAACTGCGGCAAAAAACGTCAAATGGGGAGTGTAGGAGGTGAGGGGAAGGATCGCGCCGGGTAGGTCGACTTTGGGGACGAAGCCGACAAGACATAAGCCTGGTAGACAATACGCAAATTGTTTGTCACCTACGCTCAAAGCGATCTACAACCTCAAAAGAAGTCCCCAATTTCGTTTTATCGTTTATGGCGGCTGTATTTCTATTGTGGTACAAAGAGATATGTTTAGGGCAAACGGCAACACGATCAAGAAAGTCACACAGGCAGCAGTCTGGGATTACGTCTACGACATGGAAAACCTGCTGGTTGAAGTAAAGAAAGACGGCGTGACGGTAGCGCTTTACGGCTACGACCCCTACGGCAGAAGGCTCTGGAAGAGCGTAAATAACGCGGTAACCTACTTCGCCTACTCCGACGAAGGACTGGTGGCTGGAATACGACGCGAGCGGGGCGATACAGAAGAGCTACGGTTACCTGCCGGGTAGTTTCTGGACGACAAACCCGCTTTACATGGCTACGGATGAAACCGCCGACGGAATCTGGCGCTACTACTGGTACCAGAACGACAACCTCGGCACGCCCAAAGCCCTCACCGACGAAAACGGGCAGATCGTCTGGAGCGCAAGCGCCGAAGCCTTCGGCAAGACCGCCGTGGACACGGCCAGCATAGTAACCAACAACCTCCGCTTCCCCGGCCAGTACGAAGACGCCGAAACCGGCCTGCACTACAACTACCACAGATATTACGACCCCGAGATGGGGAGGTACACCACGGAAGACCCCTTGGGAAATTTTATTATTACAAACAAAAAAAGGAGTTCTACGATATTTATGAATTCAAATCACTTCTTATATGCAAATTTAAACCCAATAAATCTTACTGATATTTATGGTTTAATATCAGAATCCAGAGCGTGCGATAAGAAGAAATGCAATGATGATGCGGGAGAAAACTTTAATAAATGCATTACACTGATTGAACAAGCAGCTTCAATTTGCGCAACGACTGTTTCTATTGCCTGTATTGGTTCGGGTGCAGGATATTATGCCTGTGTATATTATGGGCTTGAAGCGTGTGGGTATGCCACCGTTATTGGTGGCGCAAGCTGTGGCATAGGGCTTGTAAGTTCTCAGCTACAATGTAATGACTTGTAATTTACAAAGGAACATTGCATGATTGGTATTAGGAAGCATTTTAAACATTGTATCGTTGTTGTGGTGCTGCTTGTTTTTATTTTTTCTTTTTTTAGAAATTATTTAAATTCTACTTGTGTAGATTTGATGACCATTCTTATTATGCTGTTTTCAATCCCTGCATTGATTGCAGGTAGCGATATTATAATATCGGAGCGGGGCAGGTTGCCGTATATAATGTATATAGTTGTAAGTGATTCTTACTATTTGCTAATAGCAATACTTGTTAATAATTTGTATATAAAATATACAATGTATATATTTTTAATAGTGTATATCATAGTTGGTTTATCTCAATTACGGCGTTGGCCTCGTAAAATACGCGATTAACGAGCCGTGTAGGTCGGATTGAACAGCGTGAAAATCCGACAATGCGACAAATTGATTTTGCTGTTTAAATCCAACACGCTCTTTGACAATTGAATATTACACCTACGACGCCTCGGGGAATCTTGAGGCGGTGACGGACCCGAAGG
>SCTA01000027.1 GCA_004322275.1 bacterium | reverse complement strand
CAATGCCAATTGTCGTAACCTTCATCCCGGTCGCCCCTTTCTCTTTCAAGTGGTTGATGCACATCTACCACTTTGGCACTTAGATGCCGTTCAGGAAAGGGGCGACCATCCCATTAGCGCGTTGCGCGAGAATGACGGGGAAGGCGGGGTGGTGCGTTACGCCGCTTTTGCGGCTAACGGCACCCTGCGTTTTGAGGCGTTTTTAGCCGCTTCTTAAAATCTTTTCCTGCCGGTTTTCTTCTTCGCCGGAGTTTTCTTCGAGGCTCTTACCTTGAAGTCGTCTATGGTTTCAAGGCCGAACCTCTCAAGCTCCTTTATTTCGTCCCGGCATACGGCGGCCCTCTCGAAATCCATATCCCTGGCCGCTTTCGTCATCTGCTTGCGCAGTTCGGCGATGCGGTCCAGAAGCTCCTCGGTGGTGCCGTCGAAGGCTGTTTCCTCCACCGGGACAGTCACGTAGTCCATCTCGTAGACCGAAGAGAGCACCTCCCCGATGTGTTTTTTGACGGATTCGGGAGTTATGCCGTTCGCGCGGTTGTACTCCTCCTGTATCTTCCGCCTCCTGGAACACTCGTCAATGGCCCGCTGGATGGAGCCGGTGAGCTGGTCGGCGTAGAGGATGACCCTGCCATCGACGTTTCTGGCCGCCCTTCCCGCCGTCTGGATGAGGCTGGTCTCGCTGCGGAGAAAACCCTCCTTGTCGGCGTCCAGGACCGCCACCAGGGCCACTTCCGGTATGTCCAGCCCCTCGCGCAGGAGGTTTATGCCGATCAGAACGTCGTGGACCCCCTGCCGAAGCTCGCGGATAATCTTCACCCGTTCCAGAGTGTCGATGTCCGAGTGGAGGTAGCAGGTCTTGACCCCCATCTCGCCGTAGTAGCGGGTGAGATCCTCCGACATTCGCTTGGTGAGGGTGGTGACGAGGACGCGGTACCCTGCGGAGACTACGGAGCGTATCTCTTCGAGAAGGTCGTCAGCCTGCCCGGTCGCCGGGCGTATTATCATCTCGGGGTCTACGAGACCGGTCGGCCTGATAATCTGCTCCGCGATGTGGTCCCCGGCGCGCTTTCTCTCGTAGGGGGAGGGAGTGGCGGAGACGTAGATGATCTTCTTGACCTTCTCCTCGAACTCCTCGAATTTCAGCGGCCTGTTGTCCAGCGCGGAGGGCAGGCGGAAGCCGAACTCTACCAGGGTTTCCTTCCGCGAGCGGTCGCCCTTGTACATCGCCCCTATCTGGGGGATCGTCATGTGGCTCTCGTCGGCGACGAGGAGAAAATCCTTTGGAAAATAGTCGAGAAGGGTGGGGGGAGGAGCGCCGGGAGCCAGCCCGGTGAGGTGGCGCGAGTAGTTTTCTATCCCGCTGCAATACCCCATCTCCTCCATCATTTCGATGTCGTACATAGTCCGCTGTTCGAGGCGCTGGGCTTCCACGAGCTTGTTCTGGGCCTTCAACTCGTTCAGGCGGTCGTAAAGCTCTTCCTGAATGGTCCTTATCGCCCTGTCCATCACCTCGCGGGGGGTGACGTAGTGGGAGGCGGGGGGGATGAGGATGTTTTTCATCCGCCCGAGTTTTTTAGAGCGCAGGGGGTCGACGAGGTGGATCGATTCTATCTCGTCGCCGAAGTACTCGACCCGTATCGCCTTTTCGTCTTCGTAGGCCGGGAAGATCTCGACCACGTCGCCGCGAACCCTGAAGGTGCCGCGGTGAAAATCCACGTCGTTTCTGTCGTACTGAAGCTCCACCAGCCTCCGGAGCATTCTGTCGCGCTCAAGTTCCACACCCTCTTCGAGGAAGAGGATCATCTTCTCGTAGGACTGCGGATCGCCGAGGCCGTAGATGCAGGAGACGCTTGAGACGATGAGCACGTCGCGCCTGGTGAGGAGAGAATGGGTAGCCGCGTGGCGCAGCCGGTCGATCCGCTCGTTTATCGAGGAATCCTTCTCGATGTAGAGATCCTGCTGGGGGATGTAGGCCTCGGGCTGGTAGTAGTCGTAATAGCTGACGAAATACTCTACGGCGTTCTCGGGGAAGAGCCCCTTGAACTCCTCGTAGAGTTGGGCGGCGAGGGTCTTGTTGTGGGCGAGCACGAGGGTGGGTTTTTGTACGCGCTCCACGAGGTTGGCTATGGTGAAGGTCTTGCCGGAGCCGGTGACGCCCAGCAGAATCTGGTCGCGCACACCCTCCGCGAGCCCTCCGGCGAGGGTGTCGACAGCTTTTGACTGGGCCTCGCCTAGGGTGAAATCCGTTACGATTTTAAAGGTTTCTGTCATTTACCCTTGCTCAGTCGGCCCTGGCTTTCCACGTCGTCCCCTTGGGGCCGTCTTCGAGAATTATGTTCTTATCGAGAAGAATTTTCCGCACTTCGTCGGCGCGGGCGAAATTCTTCGCTTTTCTCGCCTCGGCGCGGTCGATTATGAGTTTTTCTATCTCCTCGGGAGAGATTTCAAGGCCGGCTTCGGCTTCCGAGCGCTGGGCGGCGAAATACTCCTTCGCCGGGAGGGCGAAGAGGCCGAGAACGGAATCCAGCTTCTTCAACTCTTCGTAAACATACCGGAGAAAACCGGTTTCGAGCGGGGATTCGTCCGTCAGAAAGGGGCGAAGGACGTTTGCGAAGGTATGGAGATGTCCTATCGCTCCCGCCGTGTTGAAGTCGTCGTCCATAGCCCCCGCGAAGGAGGATTTAAGGCTCTCCAGAGCGTCCGCGACTGTTTCTTCCGAAATTCCCTCCGGCTTGTTTCGAGGCGAAACCGGAGCTGTTTCCAGCCGTTCCTCCAGCTTCTCTATGACCCTGTAGAGGCGCTCCAGCCCCGCGCGGGCGTACCTGAGGCTCTGCTCGGAGTAGTCCACCGGGCTCCGGTAGTGGTGGGAGAGGAGGAAGAGACGCAAAATCTGCGGGTGGACGTTTTTAAGAACGTCGCGGATGGTGAAGAAGTTGCCGAGGGACTTCGACATCTTCTCCTTGTCGATGTTAACGAAGCCATTGTGCATCCAGTAATGGACGAAGGGCTTGCCGGTCGCGGCCTCCGCCTGAGCGGCCTCGTTCTCGTGGTGGGGAAAGACAAGGTCCTTGCCGCCGCCGTGAATGTCGAGGGTCTCGCCGAGGTATTTCTGGCCCATCACGGTACACTCGATGTGCCAGCCGGGGCGTCCGTCCCCCCAGGGGCTCGGCCAGAAGGGCTCGCCGGGCTTGGCGGCCTTCCAGAGGGCGAAATCGAGGGGATTTCGCTTTCTCTCGTCCACGTCCACCCTCGCGCCGGAGACCATCTCGTCGAGGTTTCTCTTTGAGAGGTGCCCGTAGGGCTTGAAACTGTCCACTGAGAAATACACGTCGCCGTCCACCTCGTAGGCGTGGCCCAGTTTAACGAGCTTTTCGATGTGGCTTATCATCTCGGCGATGTGGGCGGTGGCGCGGGGCTCCACGTCGGGGCGAAGAACCCCGAGAGCGTCCATGTCCACGTAAAATTCATCGATGTATTTTTCGGCAAGGGCCGCCGAGGTCATATTCTTTTCGGCGGCGCGCTTGATTATCTTGTCGTCCACGTCGGTGAAGTTGCGGACGTAGGTGACGCCGAGCCCAGAGTATTTCATGTACCGGTAGATTACGTCGAAGACGACGGCCGAGCGGGCGTGGCCGATGTGGCAGAGGTCGTAGACCGTCACGCCGCACACGTACATGCCGACCCTGCCGGGAACGGCGGTCGTGAACTCTTCTTTTTTGCCGGTCTCGGTGTTGAAGATGCGTATGGACATGAAAGAAGGCTCCGTTAAAAGAGGGGCAAGAGTCTGTTAAAACTGCTGCGAGCGAAAGGTAACAGACGACGGTAAAAAAGTAAAGTTTGCGGCCCTGGGAGCTGTTGAAAATCGTGCTTCTACCGAATCTCCTGACTCTTCATCTCGCCCGATATTCTTTCAATCTCTTTTTTAAGTCCCGCTTTCTTTTCGGAGTCTTCGGTTCCGGCCAGCGCCTTCCTCAGGTAGCCGAGGGCCAGTTCGGGGTTCGAGTAAGCGTAGAAGTCGCCGAGGAGGGCGAACCCTTCCGCCGTCCTGCCGAGGCCGCCAAGGGCCATTCCCTTCTGGTAGGGGAGCTTGTCCCAACGGTCGCCGGAGGCTTCGAGGCTTTCAAGAAGGGCCAGCGCCCCGGCGTAGTCGCCCTTCTCCACGAGCAGCTTCGAGAGCGTCCTTTTCAGAGGTATCGAATCGGGATTGGTTTTAACCGCCTCTTCCAGAGCCTGCTGCAAAAGACCCGGCTCCTCTCCTGTGGATTTCAGGAGCGCCGCTTCATAGAGGAGCTCGTCCGACCGGGGGCGCAGCGTTCCCGCCAACTCAAGGTATTTTTTCGCGAAAGTTATATCGCCTTCGGAGCGAAGGACTATCTCCGCGCCTAGCTGCCGCTCGAATTTCTCGGGGTTTTTATCCGCCAGTTCGAGCGCGTGGGCGCGCCCCCAGGGCCTTTTGTCGAATCCCAGAGCCCGTATCTGGGCCAGCAGAAATTCGTCCCGGCCTTCGGGGTAGCCCTCGGCGGGCTGAGGGCCGAGTTCGGCGGAGAGGTAGCCGACGCGGGATTCGGGGGGAGGGTGGGAGAGCAGATAGGCGGGATACCCTTCCGGGGTGGAGCTGTTCTTCCTCAGCGTGTCCATGAGGGTGACCATTCCCCAGCCGGAATAGCCGCTCGCTTTCAGCGCCCGGAGGGCTCTCCTGTCGGCGTCTTCCTCGTCGGCCCTGCTGTAGGAGAGCATCTTCGTCTCGCCTGCGGCGATTCCGAAGGTCATGGCGGCCATGCCGAGGTCCGAGGAGCCCGACATCCCCAGTATGAGCCCGGCGAGAACGGCGGCGGCGGTCGCCAGTTGCACCTTCTCGGCTTTTTCAAATCTGTTGACTATGTGGCGGCCGTAGACGTGGCTCATCTCGTGGGCAAGAAGACCCGCAAGCTCCTCTTCGCCGGCCGCCGCGTAAAGTATACCCGTCGTGAGATAGACGTTGCCGCCGGGGATTGCGAAGGCGTTTATCGAAGGGTCGGCGATAAGCTTGACGCGGATGGGGAAGGGGGCTTCGCCCATCGCCTTCTCCACCTTCTGGGCGATTTTGTTCAGATATACGTCGAGAAAGGGGTCTTCGCTGATCCTGTAGGCTTTTTCGACCTGCGCCACGGCGCGCCTCCCCAACTGGCCCTCCTCGGACTTCGACAGCGCGAAGGCTCGAAGAGCGGGGGAAAAGGCCAGGAGAAAGGCTACGGCGAAGGCGAGGAGTTTTCTTCGTTGCATCCGTTGAAAATTACCTTATTTTTTCACTTATGGGAAGTGCTCCGCCCTTTAAGGATTCCTTCCCCCGTGTTAGCATCGCCCTTTATCGATGCGGATTTACCCCGCGGCAAGGGAGTGCCGGAAAATGCCCCATTCCGATCTCTATCCCTTCTCGGCCATCGTCGGCCAGGAGAAGATGAAACTTGGACTCATACTAAACGTCATAGACCCTTCTATCGACGGAGTCCTCATACGCGGCGAACGCGGAACCGCCAAATCCACCGCCGTCCGCGCGCTCGCCCGCCTCCTTCCCGAGATAGAGGTAGTGCTTGAGTGCGCCATCGGCTGCCACCCCCAGCGCGTTAACCAGATGTGCCCGGAATGCCGCCTGAAACACGAAGACAACGAGCCCCTCCTTTCGGGAAAACGGATGATGCGCGTGGTGGACCTGCCCGTAGGCTCCACTGAGGACCGGGTGGTCGGCTCGCTCGACATGGAAAAGGCGCTGACAACCGGTAAGCTCGATTTCGTCCCCGGCGTGCTCGGCAAGGCCAACAGGGGCTTTCTCTACGTGGACGAGGTTAACCTCCTCGAAGACCACATCGTTGACGTTCTCCTCGACGTGGCCGCGATGGGTATAAACCGCATCGAAAGGGAGGGGGTAAGCTACGCCCATCCCTCCCGCTTCGTCCTCGTCGGGACGATGAACCCGGAGGAGGGCGACCTTCGGCCCCAGCTTCTCGACCGCTTCGGCCTTTGCGTGGACGTGACCGGAATCCGCGACCCGGAACTTCGCGTGGAGGTGATGAGAAGGCGAAGGGAGTTCGAGCGCGACCGCGAAGGGTTCGCCCGCCAGTGGCGCGGGGAGGATGCGAAGCTCGCCAAGGCGATCTCCGTCGCTGAAAAACTCCTTCCCCGCATCAGCGTGGACGACGAAACCCTCTCGGTCATAGCCTCCCTCAGCGTGGACCTCGGGGCCGACGGACACCGCGCCGACATGGCGATGGTGAAGGCGGTCACGGCTCTGGCGGCCTTTCGGGGCAGGACGGAGATAACCGACGAGGACCTCACGGACGCGGCGGGCCTCGTCTACCCACACCGCATGAAGAAATCTCCCCTCGAAGAGCGCATTCTCTCGCAGGAGGAGGTCGTCACCTCCATCCGCAACTCCCGCGAGGAGCTAGAAAAAAAGAGGCTGGAGAAAAAATCCTCTAAAAAAAAAGCCATCTGAGCCCGCAGAAGAAGGAGGGCGACCAGATCGTCGTTGACGACACGGTTTACTCCTCCGAGGGCTCCTACCGGGTAAAAAACCTCAGAAAGACGATCAAGTTTCGCGGCCCCGCCTCAAGGGGCAGGAGGATACGGCGCACCGACGTCCCCGGCTCAGGCCGCTATTTCAAGGCCAAAATGCCCACTGGCGAACCAGCGCCGGTAGCCCTGGACGCGACCCTGCGCGCCGCGGCCCCCCACCAGCTGGGGAGGAAAGAGGCCGGGGATGACTCGGTAAACATATTGCCGCAGGATATCCGCCACAAGGTGCTTTCCCGCCTCACAGGCGCTTCCGTTCTCTTCACCGTGGACGCCTCGGGCTCGATGAGCAGCGAGCAGGTGATGAGCCACGCGAAGGGGGTTGTCCTCTCCCTCCTCACCGACGTGTACCAGAAGCGCGACAGGGTGGGGATGATCGCCTTTCGCGGCACGGAGGCGAAGGTGGCGCTGCCCTTCACCACCAGCGTGGAGCTTGCCCAAAAGAGGCTGAAGGGCCTCCCGACCGGCGGCAAGTCGCCGGTAGCCCTCGCGCTCGCCAAATCGCTGGAGGAGATTCAAAGGGAGGTGAAGAAAAACCCCGGCAGGGTTCCCTTCCTGATTATCCTGACCGACGGGAGGGCGAATATCTCGATGGAGGGCGGGGACCCTTTCGGAGAGGCTTTACGGCAGGCGAAAAGGGTGAGGGGGAGCGGCGTGAAAACGCTGGTGGTGGACACCGACCTCACCTGGATAGATTCCTACCCGTGGGCGCGGATACTCGCCGAGGAGATGGGGGCGAAGTGCCTGCGGCTGAAGGATTTAAAGTCAGAGAAGGTCCTGGACTTCATCTCGGGGTGAATCAACGAGCTCTATTCCGAATATCCTCTCGAATTCCCTTTTAAGCGCTTCAAAGACCTCTTCGGTCGAGGTTTTGGCTCCTTCGGATTTCAGCGAGACGGGGGCGATATCCCTTTCGCCGCAGGGCAGGATAAGATCGTAAAGGGCAAGGTCGTTGGAGACGTTAAACGCGATTCCGTGGTGGCTGTAGCCCCGGCTGAGAGCGACGCCAAGCGCTCCTATCTTCCCCCTTCGCGTGTATATCCCCGGTTTTCCCTCACGCCTGAATCCCTCGACCCCGAAACGGGTGAGCGTGGACAGCATCCACTCCTCAAGTGTTTTTACGTACTCTTTCGGAGAGATTCCAAACGCCCTGAGGTTCAGGACGGGGTAGGCGACCGCCTGACCCGGCGAATGGACGGTAGCCTTGCCGCCCCGCCCGGTTCTGCAAAGCCCGATTCCCAGTCCGGATAGTGTTTCGGGGGAGGCGAGGACGCCCGATTCGCCGGCATTTCTGCCGAGGGTTATGACCGGTGCGTGTTCGCAAAGGACAAGGGAGGGCGGCAAAACCCCTTCCATAAGCCCCGCAAGCCTCTCCTGCTGGACAGCCAGCGCCTTCCCGTAACGAACGCCGGGGCCGAGCTCGACGAGCGAAACCCTGACGGACTCTTTATTTTCCTTCAAAGCACGTCCGGTAGGCCGTCTCGGCCATGTAGGAGGTCCGGGCAAGGGGAGAGGCGCAGACACAGCCAAAACCCATCCTGCGGCCGATCTCGGCGAGAGAATCGAATTCCTCCGGGGCGACGTACCTTTGAACGGGAGCATTCTCTTTCGACGGCTGGAGGTACTGCCCGAGAACGAGTATCCTCACCCCCGCATCAAATATATCTTCCATCGTTTTTTCAATCTCTTCGCGGCTCTCTCCGAGGCCGAGGAGGACGGAAGACTTCGTAACGATTGACGGATAAAGTTCTCGGACGGATTTCAATACGGCCAGTGACTTTTCGTAGGAGAAGCGCGGATGTCGAAGAGTTGGAGACAGCCTCTTTACCACCTCGATGTTGTGCGCAAGAACGTCCGGTGAAGCGCCGCAGACAGTTTTAAGGGGTTCACCCAGAAAGTCGGGGATGAGGATTTCAACCTTCGGAGGCTCGGGCAGGACTCGTAGCGCCCCTATTGTCTTTGCGAAAACTCCGGCGCCGCCGTCGGACAGGTCGTCGCGGGTGACCGAGGTTATCACCGCGTAGCGGATGTTCATCTTTGAAACCGCTTTTGCCAGCAGAAGCTCCTCGCCTTCGATATCCGTACCGTGCGTTCCACGCTCTACCGCGCAAAAACCGCAGCCGCGTGTGCATCTGTCTCCGAGAATGAGGAAGGTTGCCGTACCTTTTTTCCAGCACTCGGCCCGGTTGGGGCATCTCGCTTCTTCGCAGATGGTGTGAAGACCCTGCTCCCGGAGGACTCTTTTGACTTCCGGGTAAGCCCCTCCCGCTCCGGGGCGGATTTTCAGCCACCCGGGTTTTCTCAACGCTCCGTTTCGCGCTTTGGATTCCATCCCGGCATTATCGCAAGTCCGTTTTTTTCGCGTAATAAAAAAGAGGGCCTGTCCGGCCCTCCTTTAAGGTTTTTTTAATTTGCGGATTAATAGATGGCTTCGGGCTGATCCACGCCTTCATCCTCGAAGGCCTGGCGTATCTTGCCGAGGGCCTCAATCTGAATCTGGCGTATCCTCTCGCGGGTGACTCCGAATTCGGCGCCGATTCTTTCGAGGGTCATCGGTTCGCAGTCGTCGAGGCCGTAGCGAAGCGAGAGTATCTTCCTCTCCCTCTCGTTCAGGGCGTTCACCTTTTCGGTAAGGAAACTGGTCATGCGCTCGCTGTGCAGGGTTTCCATCGGGTCTTCGGCGTTCGGGTCCTCCATCTTGCTCTGGAGGGTGTATTCGCCGTCGGCGTTGATCGTCTGATCGATGGAGAAGACCTTGCGGTGGATGGAATTAAGTCTCTGAACGTAGGTGTCGGTGAAGCCGGTGCGCTCGCAGAGCTCTTCCATGGTCGGATGCCTGTCGAACTTGCGGGTAAGCTTCTCGGTTACGCGCCGGAGGCGTTCGAGATCGTCGGCGACGTGGACGGGAAGGCGTATGGTGTGAACCTGATTGGTTATCGCCCTTTCGATGGACTGGCGTATCCACCAAGTCGCGTAGGTTGAAAAACGGCAGCCCTTGTCGGCCTTGAACCTCTCGACGGCCTTGATGAGGCCGACGTTTCCCTCCTCGATGAGGTCGGTGAAGGGGAGGCCGCGGTTGACGTAGCGCTTGGCTATTTTAACGACAAGGCGAAGGTTCGATTCTATCATCGACTTCCTTGCGCTCTCGTCGCCCTGTTCGATTCTAAGGGCCAGTTCGATCTCCTCTTCGGCCTTAAGGAGCCTGGTTTTCCGTATCTCCTTGAGGTAAACGCCTATCGAGCTCAGCGAACTGCCGGACGACCTTTTCTTGTCGACCGTTGTTTCAAAGCCTGAGGAAAAATTAAAATCATCTCCCTGCATTGCCATGATCTCTTCTCCCTTCAGGAATAAGTTACCTGTTTTTTAAGAAGAGTAAACCCCACTCTTCACCAGACTTTCCCCGGTGAGAACAAATCTATACCCTTTTTTTAGGACTGCAAGCCGTTTGCAAAAAAAAAATTTCAGGGCTCCCGGAGGCGCCCTTTCCGGTTGAAAGTAAAAAACTCTCAAAATTCTCCTGCGGCGGGAAAGCACCTGATGGCGTCCCAGGCGCTGTCGATGGCCTCCTGGGGCAGGTCGTAATCGCCGAGGTTTTTGGACAGGTAGGCCTCGTAAGCGGACATGTCGAAATGACCGTGGCCGGAGAGCAGGAAAAGAATGTTCTTTTCCTTTCCCTCTTCTTTCGCCTTTAGCGCTTCGTTGATGGCGCAGCGGATGGCGTGGGAGGACTCGGGGGCGGGGATTATCCCTTCGCAGCGCGCGAAAGTTACGGCGGCCTGGAAACACTCTATCTGCTGGAAGGATTCGGCCCTCATCAGCTTTTGGCGAAGCACTTCGCTGACGATGGGCGCCATGCCGTGGTAGCGAAGACCTCCGGCGTGAATGGAGGGGGGCATGAAGGTGTGGCCGAGGGTGTGCATCGGCAAGAGCGGGGTCATGCCGACCGAATCGCCGAAATCGTAGTGGAAATGGCCTCTGGTCAGCGTCGGGCAGGAGGCGGGCTCGCAGCCGACTATGTCGATATTCGCGCCGTTTATCTTGTCAAGTATGTAAGGAGCCGAGAGGCCGTAGAAATTGGAGCCGCCGCCGCAGCAGCCGATTACAACGTCGGGGGTGGCGTTAGCCAGCGCCATCTGTTTTTTGGCCTCCTGGCCGATTATCGTCTGGTGGAGCAGGACGTGGTTGAGGACGGAGCCGAGGGCGTACTTGGTGTCGCTTCTGGAGGCGGCGTCCTCGACGGCCTCCGAAATGGCTATGCCGAGAGAGCCCGTAGAATTCGGGTCTTCGGCGAGTATTTTGCGCCCGGCGTTGGTCTCCATAGAGGGGCTCGGGGTCACGCTTCCCCCCCAGGTCTCCATCATCACCCTGCGGTAGGGTTTCTGCTGATAGGAGATCTTGACCATGTAAACCTTCGCTTCGAGGCCGAAGTAATTGCAGGCGAGTGAGAGCGCGCTACCCCATTGTCCGGCTCCGGTCTCGGTGGCGATTCTCTTAACGCCTTCTTTCATGTTGTAGTAGGCCTGGGGGACGCTGGTATTGGGCTTATGGCTTCCCGCGGGGCTTACGCCCTCGTATTTGAAAAAGATCTTCGCGGGGGTGCCGAGCAGCTTTTCGAGAGCGGTAGCGCGAATCAGAGGACTCGGCCTCCAGCGGACGAGTATGTCGAGCACCTCCTCGGGTATGTCTATCCAGCGCTGGGAGCTGACTTCCTGCTCGATTATCGCCATCGGAAAAAGAGGTTTGAGGTCGTCGGGCCCTACGGGCTGTTTGGTTCCGGGGTGGAGAGGAGGGAGCATTCCGCCGGGAAGGTCGGGGAGGATATTGTACCACTGCCTTGGAATTTCGTTGTCTCCGAGGACGTACTTTATCTGTTTCATCGCCGGTCACTCTCTTTCCGTAATGTCAAAGTGGGAGTTTCGTATTTCATACTAGAAATAGAAAAATCTGTCCAGACGTCAGTCAATCCGGAGGCTGGATTCCGTTCTACTCAAGGATGGGCGTTCGTGCCCTGTGGCACACAACATATTGGTGCCCTGTGGGGGGCATGGTACAAGATGCGCAGGGCCAGCAATTAAATTTATTGCGACAACAATTAGATTTTGAACTAAATGATATAGATAAAAAAGAGCCAATAAAAAATTTTCAATAACACTTGCATAAATTAGAATGATTGGTTATATATCGTTTCAAAGAATGTTAACTCTCTTTAGCACGGAGGTTGTTATGGATAAGAAAGCCCTGCTTCAGATGACGGTAGATATCGTTGCCTCGCACGCATCGATGAATGAAATCAGCAAAGAAGACCTTATCTCAGAGATAGACCAGGTCTTCAATAAGTTGGCTTCCCTCAGCGGCGGCGAAGATATCATCGTTGAGACCGTCTCCTACGAAGAACCCGTTGTAGAAGAAGTCACCAAACCCGCGGTTCCCCTTGAGGCGGCTTTCGGCTCGGACAAGGTCTTTTGCATGATCTGCGGCAAAGGAATGAAGACCTTGAAAAGGCATATTTCAACCGCCCACGGCCTTAAGCCCGGCCAGTACCGCAAGCAGTTCAACATCCCGAGCGGGACTCCCCTCGTGGCCAAAATTTATTCCGACCAGCGCAAGAAAATGGCGCAGAATCTCAACCTCGCCGAGCGCCTCGTGAAGGCCCGCGCCGCCCGCGGCAAGAAAAAGAAATCCAAATAAGGCTTATTCAAGCCATTGAAAAAGGGCTGCCCTCTACGGCAGCCCTTTTTGTTTTTTAAATCTTGAAACGGCGCTCAGATTACCTTGTTGAGCGGATATTCGATAATCCCCGTAGCGCCCATTTCCATCAGCTTCGGAACAAGTTCGCGCACCACGGATTCGAGCACGACCGTTTCGACGCTGAGCCAGTCGCTCTTGTAGAGATGGGCTACCGTGGGCGCCTGGAGGCTGGGGACAAGCTCCATGACCGTGTCCAGGGTAGACAGTGGTACGTTCATCTTGAGTCCGACCATTCCTTCGGCGCGAAGCGCTCCCTGAAGGAGGAGAGATATCTGCTGTATCTTTTTTCTTCTGGCGGGATCGCTCCACGCCGTTTTGTTGGCGATAAGCTTGGTGTTGGTGACGAGAAGGGTGTCTATGATGCGAAGGCCGTGAGCCTTTATCGTGGAGCCGGTCTCGGTCACCTCGACGATTGCGTCGCAGAGCCCCTCAACTACCTTGGCTTCCGTCGCCCCCCAGGAAAACTCGACCTCGACTTCCACCCCTTTTTCACTGAAAAAGCGCTTGGTGAAGCCGACGAGCTCGGTGGAGATCTTTTTCCCCGCGAGGTCTTCGGCGCGCTGGAAAGGGCTGTCTCCCGGTACGACCAGAACCCATCTGGCCGGGTTTGTGGAGGCTTTGGAGTAAACGAGGTCGCAGACCTCGACGACGTCTGAATCGTTCTCCAGAATCCAGTCCTTGCCGGTGAGACCTGCATCCAGAACGCCCGCCTCGACGTAGCGGCTCATTTCCTGGGCGCGGACGAGGGAGAGGCGCACCTCTTTGTCGTCCACGGAGGGGAAGTAGTTGCGGGAGCTCTGGTGTATCTTCCAGCCGGCGCGGCCGAAGAGGTCTATAGTGGATTTTTCAAGGCTCCCCTTGGGTATGCCCAGCTTGAGAAGACTCATTTTTTGTAGACCTCCTCGGGATTGAAGAGAATTTCGCCTTCGGCCGTCCAGTCGTTTCCGTCCCATTTCATGAAAAAACAACTTTTGTGGCCGGTGTGACAGGCGGCCCCGCCGACCTGTTCGATCTTCATAACGATGGCGTCCATGTCGCAGTCGAGGCGCAGTTCCTTGACGAGCTGGACGTTGCCGCTGGATTCGCCCTTCATCCAGTACTTGTCGCGGGAGCGGCTGTAGTACCAGGCTTTTTTCGTCTCAATGGTACGGCGGAGCGCCTCTTCGTTCATATAGGCGAGCATCAGGACTTCGCCGGTTTCCGCGTCCTGGGCGACGGCCGGTATCAGGCCTCCGCTCTTTTGAAAGTCAGGTTTTACCATTTTTTACTCCATAAAAGGCAGTTATGCTTGATTATCGCCAGAATCTCAGGGCCTGAAGCTTCCCTTTAATCTTGGAGGTGTAGCTTCCGTCAGGCGATTTGTTCGGGGCGAGTACGGCGAAGAGGAGAGGGAGCTTTCTTTCCACCTCGCTGCCGGCCGGGCGTATCGTCACCGCCAGGTCGAGCGAGGAGGCCATGAGCGGCTGCACAAGGGTAGCGAAGCCGCTGGATTTTATATCGATGTCGCCGCCGGAAAGGGAAAAGTTCTCTATCTCGGCTTTACCCTCACCGGCTTTAAGGTTGATTTTTCCCGAGCCGAGGGAAACCTCCGCAAGGTTTATCAAGCCGAACTGGCCGGGGCCGACGGACAGCGAAGAGATGTCCGCGTTAACCGCCCCGCTGAAGTTAGCGGCGGTCTGCACGGGCATCGAAAAAGACGCCGACCCGCTCGTCGTCCCTCCGACGGGCGGCAGAAGATCGGCGTTGTCTTCGGAGACCTTCGCCAGAGAGAGGTTTTTCCAGGAAAAAGTTCCCCTGCCGCTCTTTAGCGGAATCTCCCCCGCGAAATCCCCTCCGAGCGTCTTGCCCTCGACTTTTACTACGAGGTCGCCGGACAGAAGCGACGCAAGGGGAAGCTGTACGGTGAGGGGAGCTACCACCAGCCGGAAAGGGGTCTCCTTAATGGCGGAGATTGTCAGGGAATCGGCCTTTATTCCGGGGAAAGGGCCCGGAGAGAGGGCGCTAAGGTCCGCCGTCAGCCCTTTTTTCGCGAGTTCGTTTTCGATGCGAAGCTCGAATTTGTCGTAGGGGAAGGTAAACCAGACGGAGACGAGGAAAACCGTCATGCCCAGCAGTCCGTAGCCCAAAATGGCGAGAAAACCTGGTCTTGATTTAACGAGAGGCATGGTGGCCTGCCTTACCGGGAAAGCTGGTAGGACGCAATATCTACGTTGGCGTCGAGAAGATCGGGATTGTCAAAGCGCGGCTTGATCCTCAGGTCCTTAATTCTAAGAGGTTCCCGGCCGTTCTCAACCTCATGAAGATAACCCACCATCTGGGGCAGGGTGACCTTTTCCATCTTTATTTCGACTACGCTCTCCTTGAAGTGGCGGGTGTTCTGTCCCGCCTTGGGCTTCATCTGGACAATGTGCGCCTTGAGCCCCTGTGAGTTCGCCAGGACTTCGAGGTGAGAGAGAATCGAAAAATTATCTCCCCTGTCGACTCTTTTTTCCGCAACCTTCAGGGCGGCGTTGAGACCGGTCATCTTTTTGGACAGAGCGCTGAGCTGCGCGTATCTTTTTCTCTCGTAGTCGAGCTTCTTGTCCAGAAGAGACACTTTCGCCGTTACCGGGTCGTAGACCAGCGCCCAGAAGGCGGCCGCGAGGACCAGCGCCAGCCCGCCGAAAACGATGAATTTCTCCCTCAGGGAAAGTTTCATCGTTTTTTCTCCGAATACTGCACCGTCATCTTGAAGATTACCTTGTCGGCCGCCGTGCCCGATTTGGCGTCGCTGACGGTAACGGTGCCGAAGCGCGGGTACTCCTGGAGATGGGCCTTGATCTTGTCGATGGCGTCGAAGCTGGTCGTTACTCCCTCCAGACGGAGACGTTCCGCCTCGGCTATGAAATCGCGAAGCTCGGTGACCGGTTCCTTCGGAATTTTCGAGGAGACCTCGCGGAGCACGGTCAGCGGCGAAATCTCGCTGTCGAAAAGGGAGCTGACGGCCTTTTCCCTCTCCTCAAGCTCGGTGACCTCTTTTTGCATCTGGTTTACTTCGTCTTCTATGTTGGTCACTCCGGGCATGTTCGAGGTGAAGAGGGTTCTTATGGATTTCTGGATGGCCTCGACCTCCCTGGTTTTCTGGGCTATGTCGATGTAGGCCCCGGCTCCCCAGAGAACGATCAGAATCGAGGTGTAGATTCCGGCGAGCAAGAGCCCCTTTTTCAGGGGAAACTCTGTCCTTCTGGGAGCCAGTTCGCCCTGCATCAGGTTCACTTCGCTGGTGTTTTTGCCGGAAATTTCCCGTAGCGCGAGGCCGAGGGGTATCGACCAGTAGGGCCATGAGGCCAGGTACTGGGCCTTTGCGGAGACGAGGCGCGAGGGAAAGGGAAGCATCTCGACCCTTACGAGGAGGTGCTCTCCGAGGTGTATTTTAGTGATTTCGTCCGCCCCGGGACCCGAGATGAATATGGCGTCAGGCCGGTATCCGTCCTCCTCCATCAGGGAAAGAAGCCTTGAGAGCTCGTCCGAAAGCCACTCAATCTCACCTGAGCCGGGCAGTACGTTAAATCCCCTGTATCCTTCGGTGGAAAAGACTCCGCACTGGCTTACGTTGTCGTCTATCTCCAGAAGGATGCGGTTTCCCGGCCCCGCGAAGGAGGCCCCGTTAAGGGTGAGGAAGACGGCGGAATCCGCGTCGATGGAGGAAGGCGTGACGCCGGCGCTTTTCAGCGTGTCGTAAAGGGAATGAACCGTTTCGGCGAGGGAAGCGACGACCATGACCCTGGAGGAACCCTCGGCTTTCCCTATCATCTGCTCGGAGGTGTAAAGCTGCTCCAGAGGGAAGGGCAGGGACTCCTCGGCTTCGAGGGGTGCGGACTGCTCGGCGCGTTTTTTGTCGGTGAAGGGAAGCGATACGAGGCGGAAGAAAGCCTTTTCTCCGTCGAGGGAGGCCACCGTGGTGTCCTCTTTGCGGAGGTGAAGGCTAAGGAGCGCTTCCGGGACCAAGTTTGAGAAATCCGAAAACCGCACCGTCTCCACGCGGTCCACCTCGGCGGTCTTGAAACCGCCCCTGAGGCGTACCATGGATGCGCGGGAAGATCCGATCTTCAATCCCACGCTGGATTTCGGCATTGGCTCTCCCTGGAAAAAACTTATCTCTCCTGGGCGGAGAGTGTTGATTTAAACAAGGCAAAAACAGTTCACCCCTCCCGTAAGACCGGGAGGGGTGAGCGGGGGTGGAGTTGCTTAACCGACTTTTCGGAGCTGACGCCTGCGGCGGCGCGCCGCTTTGCGCTCCTTGATTCTGCGCATTTCGCTCTTGCTTACATAGAACGAATGGCGCTTTACTGCCGGAAGCACGTTTTTCTGGAAGTCCTTCTTGAGTTTACGGACTTCACGTTCGAAGTCTCGGCGCGGGTCGCTGGGCCGGTTGTCTCTTCTGCGCTCTTCATATGCCAAGACTCATCCACCTCCTCTCGAAAAATTTACTCCCCTCGCGGGGGAGCCACAAACTTTTATCATCTGGCGCTGTGTTTGTCAACAACGCCGGGCGACTGGCGGGCGGTTATAAAGCTTATTTGGAAACCAGAAGAAGGGTCTTCGGATCCAGAGTCACCGCAACCGACTCGCCTTCGTGGCCGGGATTTTTAAATGCGGTGAGTTTAAGCGCGTCTGTCGAGGGCTCGATGCCGATAATGACGTCGAAGAGGTCCGAAAGCGGAGAGATAAGCTCCACAAGCTCTCCGTCCTCGCGGTGGGTTCTGGTCGCGACCCAGGCCTTCAGGCCGCTCTCGCGGATAAAGTCGCGAAGGTTCTCAAGCATTTCGCGGGACTGCTTGTGCAGGTCGATGCCGTCTATCAAAATGACCTTCGGGGTAAAAATGTTTTGGGCGACAAGGTCTCCCATGCGCTCTTTCAGGGTCGGTACGGTAAAGACGTTCGCCCTGAAGGTAAGGATGAGGCGGTCCTTTATGGCGTCTTCCCAGACGTTGCGGGCCATTTCCAGATCGTAGCCGAGGGCCAGATCGCGGAAAATCTCGTCGTACCATGCCTGAACGTGGCTGACGGTCTCCCCGATGGAGATGTGGAGCACCGCATTCTGGCGAAAGAGGTTGTCGAGCGATATCTGTATGAGCATCGCGGTTTTGCCGGTGCCGGCGCGGGCGGCGATAAGTCCGGTCTGTCCGGGCGCAAGACCTCCCTCACGGCTCTGGTCGAATACTCGAAGCGGGTTTTTTGCCACCAGTTCAGTCTTAAGCATATTGTGACTCCTGTCGCAAAGACGGATTACCTGTGAGGATTTGGCCATATATCAGGCGGCCGATTTTTTCTTCAGTTCTTCCTGATACTTTTTGATGAGATCCTCCGAAACCTGCTTCGGCACAGGGCGGTAGCGAGCGAATTCCATAGTGAACTCGGCCTTGCCCTGCGTGGAGGAGCGAAGAACCGTGGAGTAGCCGAACATCTCGGAGAGCGGCACTTCCGACTCGATTACCGAGTAGGCGCCGTCTTCGCTGGTGCCGACGATCATGCCCCTGCGCTGGTTTATCGTACCGAGGACGCCGCCCTGGAATTCCGAGGGGGTCTCCACGACGACCTTCATTATGGGTTCGAGTATCTGGGGGCTGGCCTTGGAGTAAGCCTGGCGGAAGGCTCCGATGGCGGCTGACTGGAAGGCGTTGTCCGAGGAGTCGACCGCGTGGGAGGCGCCGTCGTTTATGGTCATCTTCACTCCGGTGACGGGGGCGCCGATAAGGGAGCCCTTCTTGAGGCAGGCCTTGAAGCCCTTGTCGCAGGAGGAGATGAATTCTCTCGGAATAGAACCGCCCACGATGGAGTCGACGAATTCGTACTCGCCCTCTTCCATCGGCTCCATGAAACCGGCCACGCGACCGTACTGGCCGCTGCCGCCGGTCTGCTTTTTGTGGACGTAGTCGAAGTTGGTCCTCTGGGTGACCGTCTCGCGGTAGGCGACCTGCGGCTGGCCGATGATGACTTCGGCGCCGTATTCGCGCTTCATGCGCTCGACGTAGATGTCGAGGTGAAGCTCGCCCATGCCCTGGATGATCGTCTCGTTGGATTCGGGATCGATAAAGGTGCGGAAGGTGGGGTCTTCCTTGGTGAATCTTCCGAGGGCCTTGGACATGTTTATCTGTGCCTTGTTGTCCTTCGGCGCGATGGCGAGGCTTATGACCGGCTCCGGCACGTGCATCGAGGTCATCGTGTAATGCACGTCCGGGCCGCAGAAAGTATCGCCGGAGGCGCACTCTATGCCGAAGACCGCGACTATGTCGCCGGAGGAGGAACGCTCTATCTCCTCCATCTCGGCGGCGTGCATGCGCACCAGTCTGCCGACCTTGTGCTTCTTGCCGGTGCGGGCGTTGACGATGGTGTCTCCCTTGCCCAGCGTGCCCTGATAGACCCGGACGTAGGTGAGCTGTCCGTAGCGGCCGTCTTCGAGCTTGAAGGCGAGGGCGACGGTGTCTTTGTCCGCCTCGGGGTGAACGATCACCTCCGCCTCGTTATTGTCGAGGTCGAGAGCCTTGTTCTCTACGTCGTCGGGGTTGGGAAGGAACTTGCAGACGGCGTCGAGCAGGGGCTGGACGGCCTTGTTCTTGTATGCCGAGCCGATGAAGACGGGAGTCAGGGCGATGGCCAGGGTTCCCTTCCTGATGGCGGCGTTTATCATCTCTTCGGTCGCGGTGCCTTCGAGGACGGCCTCCATGAGGTCGTCGGAGAACATCGAGACGGCGTCGAGCATCTCCTCGCGGCGGGTCTTGGCCTCCTCGGCGAGATTCGCGGGAATCTCCTCAATGCGGATATCTTCGCCGTTGGGACCGTCGAAGTAGAGAGCCTTCATCGCGATGAGGTCAACCACGCCCTGCATGTCGTTTTCAAGCCCGATGGGAATCTGCATCATCACCGCGTTCTGCTGGAGCTTTTCGCGGATCTGCTCGACGACGCGGTAGGGGTTCGCGCCGGTGCGGTCGCACTTGTTTATGAAAGCGATGCGGGGAACCTTGTAGCGGTTCATCTGGCGATCGACGGTTATCGACTGGGACTGGACGCCGCCGACCGAGCAGAGAACCAGGATGGCCCCGTCAAGCACGCGGAGGGCGCGCTCGACCTCGATGGTGAAGTCAACGTGCCCGGGGGTGTCGATGATATTGATGTGGTAACCGTCCCACTCGCAGTTCGTGGCGGCGGAGGTTATCGTGATTCCGCGCTCCTTTTCCAGTTCCATGAAGTCCATGGTGGCGCCCGCGCCGTCCTTGCCCTTGACCTCGTGAATCGCGTGGATGCGCGCGGTATAAAAAAGAATGCGCTCGGTGAGCGTAGTCTTGCCTGAGTCGATGTGGGCCGAAATGCCGATGTTTCTGGTTTTTAAAATCTGTTCGTCCATTTTTTACACCTGTTGCCCCTGGGGCATCTTCCTCTATTATATTCTCGTCTTTTCGTTAACGATTTTGTTCTAACAGCGGGCCGGATGCCCGGACCCGTAAAAGGCGCGAATTTTATGAATACGCGCCCCGTAATGTCAATAAAAAAAAGTTCGCTCCAAATCTTGAAATTTTATTTTCTTCGCGCGGCCTTTTGTAGACAGACAGCCGGAATTTTTGGTACTAACCGTTAAGAGGCTGTTGAAAACTGTTGCGAACCTGTGTTTTCTGCGTCGCGATTCGCTTCTCGCTCGCCTAACACACGGTTATGTCTCGCTTCTTGCTGTGCGTCTCCTTGAAACCGGGGCTCTCTCGACGTTTTTAAACAGCCTCTTAAATGTACAGCAAACACTGGAAAAGTGGAGTCACTGTTATAAATGACGCCAAAAGAAGCCCTTGATTTTATAGATTCTCTGGACAAATTCGGCATCAATCTCGGCCTCTCCCGAATATCCGCCTGCATGGACGCCCTCGGCAATCCCGAGAAAAGATACCCGGCCGCGCACGTCGCGGGCACCAACGGGAAGGGGAGCGTCTGCGCCATGACCTCCTCCATCCTTACCGCCTCCGGCAGAAGAACCGGCCTCTACACCTCTCCGCCCCTTGAATTTTTCGGAGAGCGGATGAGAATCGACGGCTCTTTAATGCCCGACGAAGCCCTGCCCGGACTCCTCGAAGAGGTCCTCGAAGCCGTCAGGGCGAACCCGGCCCTCTCCGGCATGACCCAGTTCGAGATAATAACCGCGGTAGCCTTCTTGTATTTCGCAAGGGAAAAGGCTGACTTCGCCGTAATTGAAGTGGGAATGGGCGGCAGGCTCGACTCGACAAATATAATCACTCCAAAGGCGTGCGCAATAACAAACGTCTCCCTCGAACATGCCGAGCAGCTTGGCGGAACGGAAACGCTCATAGCCCGCGAAAAGGCAGGCATCGCCAAGAAGGGGGTTCCCCTCGCGACAGGCGCGACGGGCGAGGCTCTCTATGAGATTTCGAGAGTGGCCAAAGAGCTGGAAACGCCTCTTTACGTCATGGGCAGGGACTTCACGGTAGAGGAAAAGTCCGGCCTTTACAATTACAGGGGAATGAACATTTCGTTAAAGAACCTTGAACTCGGCCTCCCCGGCTCCTACCAGAAGGATAATCTCGCGGTGGCGCTGGCGCTTGTCGAGGGGCTCGTCTCCTCCGGCGTAACCATCGGCGAAGAGGCAATCCGAAACGGCCTTAAAAACGTCAGGTGGGCCGGGCGGCTGGAACTTTTCGGGAGGGGGCCGAGAATACTTCTGGACGGGGCGCACAACCCCCACGCCGCCAGGGCTCTTGCAAAGGCGCTTGAAAGCGGCTTCCCGAGAGAGAGGCTGATACTTGTCCTTGGCATACTCGGCGACAAGGACGCCCTCTCCATCGTCCGCGACCTCGCCCCCCTCGCCGACGAGATAATCCTCACCCGTTCCGACAGCAGGCGGGCTATCTCTCCGGCGGAGCTGGGGGCGCTGAGCGAAGGGGTGGGAATAAAGGCGAGGGTCTCCGAGACTCTTTCGGACGCCTATAAAACTGCGCTGGAGCTTGCGGGAAAGGGCGACCTCGTCCTTATAACCGGCTCGCTTACCCTCGTCGGCCAGGCGAGGTCAATTCTCAGGCGCGAAGGGTGGGTTGGTTGAAAAGAGCCGCCCTTACGGCCTTCGCCCTGCTCTTTTTCGCAGGGGCTTCTCTCGCCGCGACTTTTACGGACAGCCGCGCCGCCGCGCCGGTAAATTTCCTCTCCGGAAACCTCGAAGTTACCGCCGATTCCGTAAAGGCCGAGGGAGAGGTAAAGATAGAGTGGGGGGAAAGGGTTCTCACCGCCAGAAGCGTCACTTACGACCGGGTGAAGGGTGAGATAAGCGCGGGGGGAGGGGTCGCTATCTCCGACGCCTCCGGCAACAGGATTAAGTGCGAGAGCGTCCGGCTGAGCGTGGACACTCTCGAAGGCGACATCTTCGGAGGGGAGCTTTATCTCGCCGAGAGCGGCTATACGATAAGCGCGAAAAAACTGCAGCGAACCGGGGAATTCTCCTACCGGGCCGAAGAGGCCTCCTTTACCGCCTGCGAAAAGGTCTTTCCCTCGTGGTCTATCGACGCCGACTGGATGGAGGTGGAGATCGAGGGCTACCTGACGGGGGGAGGCGGCGTCTTTCGCGTCGAGAGGGTTCCCGCCTTCTACCTCCCCTATTTTTTCTACCCCGTAAAACTGAAAAGACAGTCCGGCCTTCTTCCGCCGAAGCTGGGCTACTCGGGCACGAGAGGGTTCGAGGCCCTCGTCCCTTTCTACTACGCCTTCGCGGATAACGCCGATCTTCTCTTCACTCTGGGCTACATGAGCGAAAAAGGGTGGAGCGAGGACGCCCGTTTGCGCTACATTCTCGCCGCCGGTCACGAGGGCGAGCTGGACCTGAAATTCCTGCAGGACAAAGACGGCTCGGACAACAGGGCGGAAATAAAGGCCGACCACAATTCTCGTTTCTCGGAGGACAAGACCCTCGACATCCAGATAGATTACGTGACCGACAAGGACGCTTACCGCGACCTCGGCAATACCCTCGAAGAGAGGGGCGTAGCCCTGAAGAAAAGCCGGATTTACGGGGCTCACACCGCCGGTTACGGGACTTATTACGGCCTCGGACTCTGGACCGAGTCCTTCCACGACCCGCAGGACGAGGTACTGCAAAAGCTCCCCTCGGTGGGGTTCATGGGAAGGGACACTCCTGTTTGGGGGCCGCTCTTCAGCTTCACGGAGTTCTCGGCGGACAATTTCACCAGAAACGAAGGGGTCGAGGGTCAAAGGTACAGGATAAATCAGGGGTTTTCCCTCGGCGTGGGAGATCTGGGCGCGGGGGCCAAGGCTTCCGCCGGATACCGTTACAATTATTACTCCCTCGAAGGCGCGAATGCCGTTCAGGGAGCGCCCTGGACGGAGCTGTCGGCGCACCTCGCCCTCTACGATACCTGGGGCGGCTGGACGCATATAGTGGAGCCTTTCGCCCTCTACCGCTGGGACGGAAGGGGCAGGGAAGAGGAGGAAGCCCCCTTTTTCGACCACGAGGATATCTTCGAGGAGATGTCCCTTACCACGCTCGGGCTGAAGACAAGCATCCTCGCACCCGAAGACGGAAGGGATTTTTTCTCTCTCGACGTAAGACGCCCCTTGCGGCTGACGGAAGGTCAGGGCGACGAGGGGGTTTTCAGGGAATGGCTCCCGGTACGGGCGGAGGCCGAGTTCCGGCCTTTTGCGTCGCTCAGGATTACGGGAGACGGCGTATACGATACCGAAGAAGAAAACGGGTGGCTGAGGTGGGCTTCGCAGATAAAAGGCTTGAACAAGAAGGGAGACGAACTTTATATAGCGAGGAGATTCGTTAAAGACGAAGCCGATTACATTGACGGCGGTTTTACTTATGGATTTACGGACTTCGCTTCGCTACACTATAGAAACAGATATTCGCAGTTTGACAAAAAGAGTCTCGAAACGACTTACGCGCTTTTATTAAAGCATCCGTGCTGGGAGATGACAATAACCCACACTCTGGTTTACTTGCTTGAAAAAGACAAATACGACCATCGGACCTATCTTACGGTAACCCTTGCGGGACTTGACAAACTGGGGAAATTTTCTTGGTAAACGGTAAAAAAATATTTCTTTTAATCATTCTCGCAGCCTTTTTTGCCGCTTCCGCCGCAAAAGCGGTTACCTACGACAAGGCGCGGGCGGATTACCTGTCTTTAAACGCCGACGATAAGCGAAATTCAATAGCCGAAGAGTGGCGGCAGCTCGCGAAGACTTACGCGGCGGCGGGCAAAAGCAGCAGCGACAAGCGCGACGACGCCATTTACATGTACGGCATCTGCTACGACAAAGCGTGGAAGATATCGGGCCTCGAAGACGACTTCGCAAAGGCTTCGGATAACTATCTCAAAATCGCCAAATCCTTCAGAAAGTCCAACCTCGCCGACGACGGCCTCTTCCGGGCGGCGGCCCTCTGGGAGAGGAAGGGCGACGTAAAGAAGCAAAAGGAACTGCTGCAGCGGATATTGAAGGAATACCCGAAGAGCGACATGGCGGGCACCGCCAAAAAGAGGATAAAGGAAGCGGGAAAGGGCACTTTTCTTTCAAAGGTGCGTTACTGGTCCGCCCCCGCCTACACGAGAATCATCTTCGAGCTCGGCGGCAGGGCCTCCTTCGTGGCGGAATCCCTTCCCGAAGACCCCCTCAACAACAAACCGGCGAGAATATTCGTAGATCTGACCAAGGTAAAGCTCGCCGGGGGGTGTCTGGAGAACGGGACCGTCAGCGACGGCCTTGTCACCAGAATCCGCGTCGGCCAATACTCTCAGGATACGGCAAGGGTGGTTCTGGACCTGGACGCCCCCGCGAAATACACGATCTTCCCCCTCCTCGACCCCTACCGGGTCGTCATAGACGTCTTTCACGACCCGCAGATGAAGAGCGACGCGGACATCGTGGCTCACCTCATAGAGGAATCCAAGGTCTGCAAGGCGCCCACCGAGGAGGAGCGCCACCAGATTCTCGCGCTGGACGACCTCCCCCTCAGGCCGGATCCCTCAATACCGGTAAGTCCCCTCGCCGCTCCCCCTCTTCCTTCCGTCTCCATTCCGGAAGTCGCGGTCAGGGAGGTCAGCGAGGAAAAGGCCGATCTTCAAAAGCTTATGGACTCCGAACCGAAACAGGCCGCTACGGCGGAAGCCGCAAAAACGGCGGCGGCCCCGGACCCCGTCAAGGCTCCTCCGGAGACCGCACAGCCTGTAGCCCAAAGCGCGAAAGCGCCCGAGGAAAAACCCGTAGCGGCGGAGGAAAAGCCGGTGATGATCGACGAGAGCGGCCCCGTTGTCGCTTCGCTCGCCATGCCCCCGGTGACCGACATCATCGTCTCCCAGCAGGCGAAACAGGAAGCCCCGCAAAAAGAGATACGGATACTCATAGACCCCGGACACGGCGGCGCCGACCCCGGCGCAATAGGAAAATCGGGGTTGATGGAAAAGAACGTCACCCTTGAAATCGCCAAGGCGCTGAGAGACCTCCTCAAAACGACAATACCCTGCGTGATCAAGCTCACCAGGGAAAAGGACGAAACCCTTTCTTTGTCCAGCAGAACCGCAATGGCGAACGCCTTCGGCGCCGACCTCTTCATCTCCATTCATGCCAACGCCAGCAGGTCCAGAAAGGCGAGGGGGATAGAGACCTATTACCTCGACCGCTCCTCCGACCGCTCGGCGCGCAAGGTCGCCGCGATGGAAAACGCCAACTCCGAGGACACTGTGGCCGAGACGGAACACCTTCTCGCGGACGTCCTTCTGGGCATGAAGGTTCCCGAATCGCAGAGGCTGGCGAAGATTATCCAGAGCGAGCTGGTCACGGCGGTAGCTAAAAACCACGGCTCGGTAAGGAATCTCGGAGTCAAGAGGGCCCCCTTCTACGTCCTCACCGGCGCGGTAATGCCCTCGGTGCTGGTGGAAACGGCTTTCATATCAAACGCGAAGGAAGAAAAACTTCTCGGCTCCGCCGCCTACCGCGACAGCGTCGCAACCGCCATCACCGGCGCAGTTGCGAAGTTTCTTAAATAACAACCGGTTGGAATAAAATTGCTGAACAAACCTCTCAGGTATCGCCTCTTCGTTGCGCTTTTACTGTTGTGTCTTTCGGCGGCCTCCCTTTCCTCCGCGAAGGCCCATGCCGGAATCCGCCTTTCAGAGGAGAAACCCGCCAGAGGAGATGCCTTTCTGGTCAGCGTCGAAGACGAAAGTCCCACGGGCAGGGTATGGGCCGAGCTGGACGGCAGAAAGTTTCCGCTGCGCCCCTCCGGGGACGGCGCATGGAAGGGTTTCCTCGCGATCGACAGGGAAGAGACGCCCGGCAAGAGGACTCTCAGACTTTTCTGCGGCTCCGGTGACAAACCATCCCCCCTCGGCTCAAAGGAAATCACCGTTTCAGACAAAAAATTTCCCGAACAGCGCCTCACCGTCGACGAATCCAAGGTAACCTTGTCAAAGGAAGACCTCGAAAGAGCTTTAAGAGAGAAAGAGATAATCTCGGCGGCGCTTGGACTTAGAAGCGAGGACATCGACTGGCAGCCTCGCTGGACGACGCCCCTTTCCGGCGTTCATTCCAGCCCCTTCGGCCTCGACCGCTACTACAACGGCAAGAGGGGCAGCTACCACGGCGGCATAGACATAGCGGGCGCGGCGGGTTCTGAGGTAAAGGCCTCCTCCGGCGGCCGGGTCGCTCTCACCGGGGATTTTTTCTACACCGGCAACACCGTCTTTATAGACCACGGCTGCGGAGTCATTTCCGGGTATTTTCATATGCAGGAGATAAAGGTCCCGGAGGGCAAGAGCGTATCCGCCGGAGAGACGGTCGGACTTGTCGGCTCCACCGGCCGCTCGACGGGTCCTCACCTGCACTTTTCGACTTACGTTTGCGGGGTAAAAGTCGATCCCGATTCGGTCCTTCGGCTGACCGAAACCCCTTGACTTTACTGCCGCCTCCTTTTAAGTGTGTGATTCGCAAGGGAGCATGAATAATCGCCATGACTAAAAAGAAGCCCGAGCCCAAAAAGTTCGAGGAACTCATAGAAGAGCTTGAGAAGGTGGTCTACTCGCTTGAGGGCGGGGACCTTCCGCTGGAAGAGGCGATGGAGACCTTCCGGCGCGGCGTTGAGATAAGCAAGGAATGCCACCGGCGGCTGGACGAGGCCGAGAGGAAGGTTAAACTTCTGAGAAGGCGGGCAAGCGGCGAACTGACGGAAGAGGACTTTTCGGAAGAAGAAGGCGGACAGTAGCATAAAATGACTTTCGATCTCGACGGTTATCTGGCGAAAACATCCGGACTCGTGAATGAACTCGCCGACGGCGTTCTTCCTCCGGAGGAGGGGCTGGCCTGCGACCTTTTCGCCGCGATGCGCTACAGCTTCTTCGCGGGCGGCAAGCGTTTCCGCCCCGCGCTCGCCTACGCTGCGGCCGAAGCCGTTTCGGGCGACGGAACCCCGTCGCTGCCCTTCGGAACCGCCATAGAGATGATCCACACCTACAGTCTCATCCACGACGATCTTCCGTCGATGGACGACGATGACCTTCGCCGCGGGCAGCCCACCTGCCACATAAAATTCGGCGAGGCGATGGCGATTCTCGCGGGAGATGCGCTTCTGGCCGACGCCTTTACCATGCTCTCCTCGCCCGCGATGGCTGATAAATACCCTCCGCAGGTGCTTTTAAGGTGCATCTACGAGATAGCCAGATCCTCCGGGGGAAGGGGGATGGCGGGGGGGCAGGCTCTGGACATAGCGAGCGAGGGGAAGACGCTCCTGCTGCCCGCCCTCGAATTTCTCCATACCCACAAGACCGGCGCGCTCATACGGGCTTCGGTGCTGACCGGTGCGATAGCCGCCGGAGCGGGCGTAGAGGAGGAGAAGGCTTTGGCGCGCTACGCGGACAGGGTGGGGCTGGCTTTCCAGATCGCCGACGACATTCTGGACGTCACGGGAGACACCGCGACCTTGGGAAAACCGGTGGGGAGCGACGAAGGAAACAAAAAAGCCACCTATCCCGCGCTTCTGGGGCTCGAAGAGGCGCGCAGGAGGCTCGAAGAGATTACCGCCGAAGCGGTAGCGGCCACGGAGCGTTTCGGGGAGAGGGGCGAACCCCTGCGGGCTCTCGCAAGATTCGTAGCGTCCAGGAAAAACTGATGAAGGACTCCTACTGCATCCTGCCGAAAATAAAGTCCCCGCGCGACCTTCGGACCCTTTCCCGCGAGGACCTTGAGAAATTGTCGGACGAGGTGAGGGATTTCATCCTCGAAAAACTCTCCCCGATAGGCGGACACCTCGCCTCCAGCCTCGGCGTGGTTGAGTTGACGATAGCCCTGCACGCGGTCTTCAAAACCCCCGAGGACAGGATCATCTGGGACGTAGGCCATCAGAGCTACGTCCACAAGATACTCACGGGAAGGAAGGAAGAGTTCAGGACAATCCGCCAGTACGGCGGTCTCAGCGGCTTTCCGAAGCGCTCCGAGAGCCCCTACGATTCCTTCGGCACCGGCCACTCCTCCACCTCAATCTCCGCCGCTCTCGGGATGGCGGCCGCAAGAGACCTGACGAATAAGCGAAACAAGGTGATAGCCGTTATCGGCGACGGCTCGATGAATTCGGGGATGGCTTTTGAGGGGCTCAACAATTCCGGCCACGAGGACCGCGATCTTATCGTCGTCCTTAACGACAACGAGATGAGCATCTCCAGGAACGTTGGGGCGCTCTCCGGGTACCTCTCCCGCGTCCTTTCCAACGAGTTTTATTTCAAGGTGCGAAAGGACGTGCGCGGGGTCCTGAAGTCTATACCGGGCGGCGAATCCATGGCCAGAATCGCCAAAAAGATGGAAGAGCACGCCAAGGGTCTGATCTCTCCCGGAATGCTCTTCGAGGAACTGGGGTTTACCTACTTCGGCCCCATAGACGGCCACAACATGAGCCACCTTCTGAAGGCTTTCGGCAACATCGCCAAATACCAGAAGCCCGTGCTGGTTCACGTCGTGACGAAGAAGGGCAAGGGTTTTTTGCCCGCCGAGTCGAGGCCGGTCACCTACCACGGAGTAGGCCCCTTCAACATCAAGAACGGCGAGTCCAAAGTCACCGCCGGGTGCGCACCTTCCTACACGGCGGTATTCGGCGAGGCGCTCCTCAAAATGGCGAAAAAGGACCCCAGAATCGTCGCCATTACCGCCGCGATGACCGAGGGGACGGGACTCTCCGGCTTTGAAGCGCAGCTTCCCGAGCGTTTTTTCGACGTAGGCATCGCCGAGGAGCACGCCGTCACTTTCGCTGCGGGTCTGGCGGCGGAAGGGTTAAAGCCCGTAGTCGCAATCTACTCGACCTTCATGCAGCGGGCTTACGACCAGATCGTCCACGACGTGGCCCTTCAGGAGCTTCCCGTCGTCTTCGCGCTCGATCGCGCCGGGCTGGTGGGCGCCGACGGTCCCACCCACCACGGGGCTTTCGACATCTCCTACCTTCGCCACATACCCGGCATGACGGTAATGGCCCCCTCCGACGAAAACGAACTTGTAAACGCGCTCGCCACCGCCCTCAGCCTCGGTACCCCCTGTGCCCTGCGCTACCCCAGAGGACACTCCGTAGGCGTTGAGATGGATAAGACTCCTTCGGTCTGGCCGGTAGGCAAGGGGAACCTTTTGAAGGACGGTGGCGAGGGGTCGGTAGCGCTTCTCTGCCTCGGCACCTGCCTTGCCACCGCGCAAAAGGCCGTAAAGCGCGCTGAGGAAGAAGGCGTGAAGGTCTCCGTGTTCGACGCCCGCTTCGCCAAGCCCCTCGACGAGGAGGCCATAATTGGCTTGGCCAAATCGTGCAAGGGGGTCGTTACGGTTGAAGAAAACGTCCTTCAGGGTGGGTTCGGAAGCGCCGTGCTCGAACTTCTCGCCGACAACTCCATTTGCCGGCCGGTAAAAAGACTCGGCCTCCCTGACCGCTTCGTCACCCACGGCTCTCAAATCGAGCTGAAAAAGGAGATCGGCCTGGACGAGGAGGGGATTTTCAAAGCCGTCACGGAAGCGGGAAGGTGAGCGGAAAGATACGGCTTGACCAGCTTCTGGTGGAAAGAGGTATCGCCCCGACGCGGTCCAGGGCGCAGGCGATGATAATGGCGGGGACTATAATCGTCGGGGATCACACGGCGGCGAAGGCCGGGCAACTGGTCGACCCCGAATCCGGAATAAGGCAAAAGGGCGAGCACAACCCCTACGTCAGCAGGGGAGGGCTCAAACTGGAAGCGGCTCTCGACGCCTTTCCGGTTAATCCCGAGGGGATGGTTTGCGTAGACGTGGGAGCCTCCACCGGCGGGTTCACGGACTGCCTCCTGCAAAGGGGGGCAAAAAAGGTCTACGCCGTGGACGTGGGGTACGGGCAACTCGCCTGGAAACTCCGAGAAGACAAAAGGGTGGTGAGCGTGGAGCGCTGCAACGTTCGCCACCTTACCGCGGAAGAACTCGGGGAGCTTTGCGACCTGGCGGTAATCGACGCCTCCTTTATTTCTCTGGATCTCGTCCTGCCGGGAGTTTTTAATCTTATAAAACCAAAAGCGTCCGTAATCGCTCTGGTCAAGCCCCAGTTTGAAGTCGAAAAAGGGCAGGTGGGCAAAGGCGGAGTCGTCAAGGATTCAGCGTTAAGAAAAAAAGCCCTTGAGAAAGTATGCAATAATGCTAAATTATTAGGTTTTGAGGTACTCGGCGAAACCACGTCTCCGATAACGGGGGCCAAAAAGGGGAACGTCGAGTTTTTGATATATCTGAAAAAGACTTAAAAAGGGTATCCAATGGCGATAATCAATTACGCGGCCCGTGAAATGTCTGCCAAAATCGTCTATTACGGACCGGGACTGTCGGGCAAGACCACAAGCATCCAGTGTATTCATTCAAAAATTAACCCCGAGAACAAGGGAAAACTGGTCAGTCTCGCGACTGAAACCGACCGCACCCTCTTTTTCGACTTTTTTCCCGTGGATTTCGGAAAAATCGGCGGGTTCCGGGTGAAATTCAACTTCTACACGGTTCCCGGACAGGTTTTTTACAATACCACCAGAAAGCTCGTTCTGAAGGGTGCCGACGGCGTCGTCTTCGTGGCGGACTCCCAGGTGGGCATGAGGGAACAAAACGAGGAATCCCTCCAGAACCTCTACGAGAACCTTAAAGTCCACGGCTTCGACCCCGAGACCATCCCCTTCGTCATTCAGTACAACAAGCGCGACATGCCCAACATCATGAGCGTCGAGGAGATGCGCCGCGAACTGAACCACCGCGGAGTGCCCGATTTCGAGACGAACGCCGCCGCCGGAACCGGTATAATGGAGGCGATGAGGGCGATCTGCAAACAGGTGCTTGAGGACCTTCGCCAGAAACAGCAGAAGGGAAGCGCAGGAAAGGCCGCCGCCCCGGCGCCTGCTCCCGAGGAAAAACCCGCGCCGGCGCCTTCCGAGACCGCCCCTGCGCCGGTGCAGGCTGCTGCACCCCCCGTTTCGCCTGCTTCGCCGGTTCAAAAGCCCGCCGCGCCCGCCGCCGCTCCGGCCGGGAGCGTTTTCGCCTCCGCCGTGGAGGAGCGCTCCCTGGACCTCACTATCCAGAGGGACAAAAAGGGCGGAGCCGTTACCAGAACCATCACCCTTCCCCTGACGATAACCCTGAACGAAGGGGTGAATCTTTCAAACCTCAACGTTCATGTAAAGGTGGGCTACAAGGGGTCGGAGACCAAGGTTACTCTGGGCCAGATAGAGCAGGGCGAAACCCAAAAAGGCTTCTTTGCGCGGCTTTTCGGTGGCTGATTTCAACAAAATATATTTCGTCTCCTGCGGCCCCGGCGACCCGGACCTTCTGACGATAGCCGGGCTTAAAGCCATACGGGAGAGCGTCGCGATACTCTCTCCCGCGCTTTTCGTCGATACCTTCTCGGAATACCTTGAGGGGAAAGAGGTGTCGAGCCCCTTCACGATGGATTACGAAACCCTCGTTGCGTGGATCGAGGAGCGGCTCGCCCGCGGCAGCGTCTCCTTCCTTGTCCCCGGCGACTTTTCGACCTTTTCCCCCTTCCAGTCCTTCGTCGGCTATTTCAGGGACCGCTCCGTAGTAATTCCCGGAGTCGGGGCTCACAGCGCCGCAGCCGCGCTTCTAAAGAAGACTTACGACATGGCGGGAGTCGCCCACTGCACGGTGGTGACGAGCCCGCGCGCGATAACCAAAAGCGGCAGGGTCAGGCTTTCCGACTACGGCGGCCCCGGCAAGACCCTCATTCTCTACATGATAAACCTTCCCCTGGAAGAACTGGTGCGGGAGCTTCTCCATTCCTATCCGCCGTCCACGGGAATCGCCATTCTGGAGCGGATAGGCGCGGACGGCGAGACCGTTACCAAAGGAACGCTTGAGGATATAGCCGTAAGAGTGGGGGATAGAGACCCTTTCAACGTCGGCTCCGTCTCCGCCGAGCCCAGTCTGGCCCTAGTCGTCGTAGGCGACGTCCTCGAAGCCGACGAGACGAAGGAAGAGTGGAACTACCGTTACGAAAAGCTCTGGAAACCGCGCAACATGCGGTGAGCAGCCGTGGCGAAAGGGCACCGTCCCATGCGACAAAAAATCGAGAAACCCCTTCTTCTTTCCCCCTTCGACAATCCTGAAGAGACACTCCCCCTGATCGAGGCCGGCGCCGACGAGCTCTACGGCGGAGTCCTGCCCGACGACTGGGTTTCCGGGCGGATAAGCCCGAACCAGCGCACCTTCGCCTCGGCCCAGTTCTCCTCCGAAAAGGAATTCGCAAAGGCCGTAGCCCTCGCCGCCTCGCGAAACGTTCCCGTCTACCTGACGATGAACGCCCCCCAGAATCCGCCGGAGATACAGAAGAAACTTCTCGGACTGGCGAAGAGGGCGGCGGAATACGGAGTGAAGGGGGTAATCGCCGGGGATCCGGGACTTATCGTTAATATCCGCGAAGCCAAAATCCCCCTTGAAATCACCCTTTCGACGATGGCCGGGACGCTGAACGCGAGCGCTTTCGATTTTTTCGCCGGACTCGGCATCAGCAGAGCAGTTTTGCCCCGCCACCTGACGCTGGGTGAAACGGAAGAGATAACGGCGGCTTTGCCCGGTCTTACCTTCGAGGCTTTCGTGCTGGTAGGAAAGTGCCCCAACGAGGAGGCGCACTGCTTTTTCCAGCACACCGCCCCGGACAAGCGCTGGCCCTGCGAGATAGAGCAGAGGGTAAGCGCTGCTAAAGACCATCCGCTGAGAAGGCGCTTTGAGAGGTGGAGTTCCTGCGACAGGCGCTTTTCCTGCGGCCTTTGCGCCATAGGGCCGCTTATCGAAAGAGGGGTGGCGGTTCAGAAGCTGGTGGGAAGGGGAGGGCCTACCTCCGGGAAGGTCGCGAACGTAAAGATGGTGCGCCGCTTCATCGACAATCCGGCGCTCGGAAGGGTGGAGGCGCTTGAAGCCTACGCTTCGCGCTTCGGCAGGGAGTGCGATCCTCTGGTCTGCTATTACCCGGAATTACATCCCTACTTCGGGGGTTGATTCACTTCCTCAGGTCCGGCCTGTCCAGTCCGTGCCATTTCAGACAGGGCTCTATCACCCCTACGGTTTCCTTCCGGTGGTTTTTGATGATCTGCCGGTGGTAGGCCGAGAGGGTAGCCACTTCCGTGCTTCGCAGTGTCCCCGAGCGAATGAGTATCTCTACCACGGCGGGGGGGAGCGCTCTCATCGAGCCGTCCTCTATCTTGAAGGCAATCCCCACTCCCGCTTCGAGAATTGACAGGCCGTAAGAGCTTTCGGCCCCGGTCTTGGCCAAGACCCTGCCGGGAGCGGCTCTCATCGCGTCGGTGCATATGCGCTCGTCCCCCGCGACCATCTCCGGATTCTCCACGCAGGCCTTTACAAGGTGGTGCATAGCCTTTACGCGCTTCTCGGGGAGGGTGTCGTCGCCCTTCGGCCAGGCGAGGCGTGCGTAGCCCCTCGCGACCGCCCTGAGGGGAGCCCGGAAGACCGGGACGCCGCAGCCGTCGGTGCCTTCGCCCAGCTCTTCGAGAGAAAGGCCAAGGCACTCCGCGACAACCTTTTTTATGTGTATCTGTACAGGGTGTCCGGGATTAACGTAATCCTCCGTATCCCAGCCGTGAAAGACGCAAAGGGCCAGCATGGCGGCGTGTTTGCCGGAGCAGTTGTTGTGTATCGGCCGGGGTTTTTCGCCGGATTCCTGAAGTCTTTTCGCAGTGAGTTTGTGGCTTGGAGGGTGTACGCCGCAAAGAAGCGCCGCTTCTTCCACGCCGATCTTCGAGAGTATCGAAAGGACGGCCTCGACGTGAAAAGACTGGCCGGAATGGGAGCCGCACATGACGGCGAGTTCCCCGGAAGTGAGGCTAAAGCGCGTCAAGGCTCCGTCTTCCACCACCGGTATCGCCTGAAAGGGCTTAGCCGCCGAGCGAAGAAAGGTGGGGAAATCGGGGTCGCCGAGCGCGTCGAGGAGTGCTCCGTCGGGCCTCGCCACGGCGAGGTGGCCCCTGTGGAGGCTCTCCACCAGTCCGCCGCGCATTGCGCGCACCATGGGAACGGGACAAATCATCGTGATTTTTCCGTTTTTCTACTTGCCGATAACGGTCACGTTGCAGCGTCTGCTTCTGGGGCCGTCGAATTCGACGAAATAGATACCCTGCCAGGTCCCGAGAGCCAGCCTGCCGCCGGTTATGGGAACGGTAACGCTCGATCCGATGAGGGTGGCCATGACGTGAGCGTCGGAGTTGCCCTCCGAGTGTCGGAAGGCGAAGCCGGCGGGAATCATGTCTTTCAGAAACTCGAGAATATCGCGGCTTACGTTGGGATCTTCGTTTTCATTTATCGCAAGGCCGCCGGTGGTGTGCGGAGCGTATACGACGCATATCCCTTCGGATACCCCGGATTCGCCGACTATTCCGGATACGTTTTGGGTAACGTCTATAAAACACTGCCTTGTATTGGTGCCAAGGGTGAATGTTTTCATGTTTTATCCTCTCGGCGGGAAGCAAAAGACATTCAACGTTATCCTGAGGCAAAACGAAAATCAAAACAAGTGTCAAGGTTGTGCGAAGCCGTTTGCGTGGGCATCCGGGGGTTGCCGTCAGCCGGGCTTTTTTAAGACGAACGCAATTATTTTTAAGCCTTCCGCTTGACTTCGGCCCCTGCGTCAAGTAATTAGTTTTCTGCTTTTCCCCTTGCCAAACACCATTGACTTCCCCCGTGGGAGGTGAAAGGGAGCCCATGTACGCGATTACCGACATAGTTGCCAGGGAAATACTCGACTCTCGCGGAAACCCCACAGTAGAGGCTGACGTTTACCTCACCTCGGGTGTCATGGGCCGCGCCGCGGTGCCCTCCGGGGCCTCTACCGGCGAGTACGAGGCGGTAGAGCTTCGCGACGGCGATCCTGACCGCTATCTCGGAAAGGGAGTACTCAGGGCCGTCGAGAACGTAAACACTATCATAGCCTCCGAACTTATCGGCATGGATGTGCGCGAGCAGATTGAGATCGACGGACTTCTCTGTTCGCTGGACGGCACCGCCAACAAGGGCAATCTTGGCGCCAACGCCATGCTGGGCGTCTCCCTTGCCTGCGCAAAGGCGGCCGCGACGGCCTGCGAGCTGCCTCTCTTCCGCTACATCGGCGGATCACAGGCCAGCCTTCTGCCCGTCCCGATGATGAATATTTTAAACGGCGGCGCGCACGCCGACAACAACGTCGACATTCAGGAGTTCATGATAGCCCCCGTCGGAGCGCAGACCTTTACCGAAGCGCTTCGCATGGGCACGGAGATCTATCACAGCCTCAAAAAGACCCTGAAAGAGAAGGGGCACAGGACCGCCGTCGGCGACGAGGGCGGGTTCGCTCCCGACCTCGGTTCCAACGAAGAGGCGCTGGAGATAATCCTCGTCGCCATCGAGAGAGCGGGTTACGTCCCCGGCATCGACATCCTCATCTCTCTCGACGCAGCCGCCAGCGAATTTTACAAAGACGGCCTCTACACCCTCTCCGCCGAGGGCGCGAGCATGAATTCCCTGCAGCTCGTCAAGTACTACGAAAAACTCTGCTTCAAGTACCCCATCTACTCAATCGAGGATGGCTTCGACCAGAACGACTGGGCCGGGTGGAAGGAGTTAACCGACGACGTGGGCGGGAGCATCCAGATCGTCGGCGACGACCTCTTCGTCACCAACACCCAGCGCCTTGCGCAGGGCATACAAAGCGGCGTGGCCAATTCCATACTCGTCAAGGTCAACCAGATAGGCACCCTGTCGGAGACCCTCCAGACCATTCAGATGGCCCACCGCGCGGGCTATACCACGGTTATTTCGCACCGCTCGGGCGAGACCTCCGACTACACCATAGCCGATCTGGCTGTCGCCGTGAACGCCGGGCAGATTAAGACCGGTGCGCCCTGCCGCTCCGACCGCATAGCGAAATACAACCAGCTTCTGCGCATCGAAGAACAGCTCGCCGGGGCCTGCGCTTACCACGGCCCCGCTCTCCTGGCCTCGATGCAGAGGAGATAAGCACAAAAGATTAAAGGCATAAGACAACCGCGACAGCAAACACACAAGGAGCACCAGGGAAAATGGCTATAGAACAGACACTCGCCATGATAAAGCCCGACGCGACGGCGAGAAACATTATCGGAAAGATTGTCGCCCGCATCGAAGAGGAAGGTTTCACCATCCGCGCCATGAGGAAACTGAAACTCAGCCGCGAGCAGGCCGAGGCTTTCTACTCAGTACACAAGGAGCGCCCCTTCTTCGGCGATCTTACTTCTTTCATGTCCTCCGGCCCCATCGTAGCGCTCCTTCTCGAACGCGAGAACGCCATCTCCAAGTGGCGCGAGGTAATGGGAGCGACCAACCCCGAGAAGGCCGCCGAAGGCACCATCAGGAAGCTTTTCGCGCTGGACATGGAGAAGAACTCCGTCCACGGCTCCGACGCCCACGAAACCGCCGCGTGCGAAAAGGGATTCTTTTTCAACGGCCTGGATATGCTCTAAGAGCGTCTCTCGATAAACAAAAAAAGGCCCGGTCATTCGCCGGGCCTTTTTATTTGGCGTAAAGACCGTTATTTTGCTTCTTTGTGGTTTCCCATTCCCATGGGCATGCCGCGAGGCATCTCCGGCATCATCGGCGGTCTTTCCATCATGACCGGCTCTTCGGTAATGGCCGACACCGCGTCTTTTCCGTGGGCGAGGAGTTTCATAACCGAATCGTCGCTGTCGGAGAAGATTACGCCGAAGGGAAGTATTTCGGCGCTGAAGATGTAGCTGGCCAGAACCTTTCCTTCGGCGGAGAGTATCTGTTTTTCAGCTCCCTTGAAGGTGCCGGCCGGAACCGTCACTTCCTTTTCGCCCAGTTCCTTTACGGTGAGACCGGTTTTGTCCTCGGGAACGCCGCTACGGGTCTGGAACATGTGCACAGCCATCTTCCTCCCCATCTTTACGAAATCGACGGGCATCTCCTGGGCCGGGGTGTCGCCTGATTTCATTATCAGCCTTTTTATGTTGGCCGGGTCGTTCGGATCTCCGGTAACGAGCATCTTTATGATGTTGGTGCTGCTGTCCTCGACGTTTTTGACCTCGTACCAGAAATCTTTTTCCATGACGTCCACGACCGACATCTTCATGGTAATTTTCTTTTGGGTTTTCTTTTCCATCACTTCATACTCAGCCCAGACTCCCTTTTGGGGGGTGAAGGTGCCGAAGAGCTTGGGAATGGAGTCAAAACCGCTGTCGGCGGCTAACGCCGAAACCGAAAAAGAGGCTAATATCATAAGAGTGGCGAAAAATAATGACGCAACTTTTTTCATGTGCCCTTCCTCCATTCGAGTGATGTGTAGTAGCCTGATTGGTTATAGCATGGAAGATCGTTAATTCAACCCTTTGACGGCGATTTTGGCTATTTGTGAGTTATGGGAAAGATCAGGATTATTTCGGGTAAATACAGGGGGAAGGCGCTTTTCGCTCCCGAAGGGGAGGAGACGAGGCCGCTTTTGTCCCGCCTGAGGAAAAGCCTCGCCGACATCTTGCGCCCGAGACTTCAGGGGACCTTTGTGCTGGACCTTTTTGCCGGCAGCGGAGCGATAGGTTTCGAGCTTCTTTCCAACGGCGCCCAAAAAGCCGTGCTCATAGAGAAGAGCCCCAGATCCGCCTCTTATATCAGGCAAAACGCTCTCGCCCTCGGGGCTGAGGCGAAGGTCATAGAGAGCGACTGCCTCAAGGTAATACCGAGTCTCTTTAAAGCCGGGGAGAAGTTTGACGTGATACTTGTCGCGCCGCCCTACGGCCTGGAGCTTCAGCGCGCGGCGATGGAAGCGCTCGCCGAAAACCCGCTTCTTGCAGTAGGCGGAACAGTCGTCGTCCAGAGAGAGGCCAAGGAGAGCTTCTGGGAGCCGGTAAAGCCTTTCCATCTGATCGAGACCCGCAAATACGGTCGCACCGTCTTTGATTTCTACGGTTCAGACGGCTGATATGAAGGAGTTTCTTCTTAGGCCTGCGCTCGCCCTCGCCGGGGGCAAGGAAATCGCCGACCACTGGTTTTACGTAAGAGACGGGCAAGTGGTCCGGAGCGGGGCAGGGGAGCCGCCGCCGCTGCCCGAGGGCATCCCGGTCCTTTCCCCTCCTTTTGCCTTGGAACCACTCGTCGATTGCCACGTTCATCTCTCCCTCGGCGGCTCCTTCGATCCCTCGGAAAGGAAGAGGGTCGCGGGGTTTGACGACGAGGAAGCACTCGAAAGGGTCATGAACCTTCTTGAGGAGTACAGGCGGGCGGGGATATGCGCGGTGAGGGATGGCGGAACGCCTCGCGGCCTCGCTTTCAAGGCCGCCGAACTGGCTGATAAAAATCCCGGCCGCTACGCGAAGGTTTTTCCCTCCGCCGGACCGCTCTTCAAAAAGGGACTTTACGGGGGGTTTCTTGGAAGGGGCGCAGAAACCGTCGAAGAAGGTTTCTCCCTCATCGAGGAAGGCGCGAAGAGAGGTGCAAGGCAGATAAAGATACTGGCCTCGGGGCTGAACAGCCTCGAAGTGCCCGGCGAGACCGGAAAAGAGCAGTTCACGCCCGGCGAACTTTCTGAACTCACACGCTTTTCACGCTCTCTAGGACTCGGGACCATGATTCACGTCAACGGTACCCTCGGGGCGGTTCTGGACTCCGCCCCCCAGAGCGTCGAGCACGCTTTTTGGCCGAAAGAGGGCGAGATAGAAAAGCTCTCGGCCAGTGAAAGCTTCTGGACCCCTACCTTCGTCGCCTGGTCAAGCCTCAGCGGCAATCCCTCTCTTGGCCCGAACCAGAAGAAAGTCGTTGAAATCACCGCAAAGCGCCACGGAGAGGATATATCGAAGGGGATTTCGCACGGCGCGAAGCTCCTGCCCGGAAGCGACGCCGGAACTCCGGGGGTTTCGCACGTCTCCGGATTTTTCAGCGAGGTTTCGGCGCTTGTCTCCCTCGGGGCTGACTTGAACTCTCTTGCCGGAAACGCGGCTTCCCTCGCCGCAAGGTTGAGCGGATTTCCCGGCCTGCGCGAGGGCGGCGAGGCGGGCTTCGTCCTTTACGACTCCTGGCCGGAAGATATTTCCAGCCCCACGGCCGTCTGCTTCGGCGGCGAACTTACCCTTTTAAAATGAAAACAGACCTCATGGGCAGTTACAGATGGTGGAGAAGGGAAGGGGACAAACTTCCCAACCCCTCTTACGCCCAACGGATTTTTTCCGCCGCCGGGCCTGTCGAAGAGTTCATCCTCTCCTCAAGGGGGCCTCTGGACGCCGAGGTGCAAAACCACCAGAGGGCGCTTCGGATGGGGAAAAACGACCGCGCTCTGCTCGGGATGGGAGTCTACGGACTTGCGCGGAGTCTCAAAGCCTTAACCGAAGCCACCGGCGGAGTCCGCGAGCCGGGAGTTCTTCTGGGGCTAGGGTATCTGGACCAGATTAAGCCGGAACTTCGGCCCTGCGAGTACTTTACGAATTACGATTATAAATCCGCTCTTGAGCGGGCGGATGAGCTTCGGGAGAGGTGGTTTTCGTCGTTTTGCGAAGAAACCGCAACTTCCCTGTCTGAGCTTCCGGTAGAGGCGAAAGACGCGCTCTCCTCCTACCTTTCAATTCCTTCTTTCTGGCTTGACTTCGGCCCCTGGAAAACCGTGGGGGAGGCTCTTTCCGAGCTTTTGGAAGGTAAAAAGCGCCAGTCGCTGCAGATACGCGCAAACACCCTGAAGACAGGCCGCGAGGAACTGAAACGCGATCTCTACAGTTCAGGAATAGCTTCGGATTATTCCGAATTTTCTCCAACCGGCCTCATGATTCCCGGCGCTGTCAACGTGGCCGGACTCCCATCTTTCAAGGAAGGACTCTTCGAGATTCAGGACGAGGGGAGCCAGCTTATCGCCCTCGCCTGCGGCGCGAAACCGGGCCAAAAGGTGCTTGACCTGTGCGCGGGAAGCGGCGGCAAGTCCCTCGCCCTCGCCGCCCTGATGGAAAACAGGGGGTTAATCGTAGCTCACGACAACGCAAGGCTTCGGCTCCTTCGCTCGGACGAGCGGATCAGGAGGTCCGGCGCGACCATCATCAAGCCCCTCTCCGCTTACGAAGAGGTAGCCGGATCAGCGCCTTACGACGTCGTGCTGGTTGACGCTCCCTGCTCCTCGACAGGCACACTGAGAAGGAATCCCGACGTTTCGTGGCGCTGGAAAAAAGCCGATATCCTCTCTTTCTCGAAGGTTCAGCGAGAACTTCTTCAGAAGGGGTCGGAACTTGTAAAACGCGGGGGGAAGCTCGTCTACTCGACCTGCAGCCTTCTGGCGCCTGAAAACCGGTTCGTGGCTGAAAAGTTTCTTGAGAACAACCGTAATTTTTCACCGGCAAAGGTCTTGCCCGGCCTTCCTTTCTCCTGCATCGGGAGCGAAGGTGTCCGCCTTCCGCTCAACCTTCCCGGTTACGAAGGTGACGGATACTTCATCGCTTCCTTTTTGAAAATATAATCCTGAAATTTCTCCTCAAAAGTTACACTCGTCCGATAGGGTAGCGGTAGCCGCTAATAACGATGTTGGAGGCAACAAACGTTCTTCTCATTCACACGCAAGCCGCTCGGACATAGCAATGTTAACATAATATATCTTATCAGACGTTGAGTATGGAAAGCGGGTTGATAATCGTCTCGAAAAGCCTTCCTGCCGGACATCCCCTCCTTTTTGTGTTCTTAAGGTAAATGGTTCGCAGCGGATGTCAAAACCTTTCATCTTCGCTATACTCTTTGAAATAATTACCTTTTTGGCGAGCGCATTCGATGTCTCAACTGATCGCAGTCAAATCTCCTCAAGGGATTCTCTTTCTCGCCGACCGTCGCGTCGAGGTTCACGACGACGCAGACAACGTCGAGGTTCGCTTTGCAAGGAAACTCTACCCCCTTGGCGAAAGCGGCCTGCTGTCCACCGGAGGCAGCGCGGTAGGCATTGAAATCAGCAGAAAACTGAGCCATCTTTTCCGGGAAAACCCCGTTCCGTACCCTGAGATGAAGTCTTACGTATTGAGCACTTTCCAAAGCGATTACGATATGTTCCAGCAGGAAGGCAAAGCGTGGTTCCGGGCTCACCCCGAAGCTCATCAGCTCGCATACATACTTCTCGGCGGAATCCTTGAGGACGGGTCTTTCGAGAACTCTTTTTACGCTTCGGAAGCCCACGGAGAGAGTTACCGGGAGCTGCCGATACTCGACGTCCTCACGGCTCCCCGAAGAATTGGAACTGAAATAAAGCTCGTCACGGCACTTAAAAATGGTTCAGACTTAATTGATATTATGAATTTGGCGATACAAGCCCTCGTTTACATAGATAAAAAAGAAAATTCCGTTGGGCGTCCTTTCGACTGGGGCATAATCTCTTCTTCGGGTCTCAAGATGGACACCCTTGAAAATAATAGCTGATGGCAGCTAATTATGTAACGACAGTATTGGGCAAAACAGTCATTACTTTATCTGTTTTGTCATGTTTTGCAGCCGCTCCCTGTGTCGCCCGGGAGATGGCGGCGGAAGACTCCGGCTTTCTGACTCCTGATCAAAAAGTTGTCGTCTTCAATGCCGTAGCCGTAGGGGGTGTTCTGACCTACGGCGCGATAATGTGGGAGTATGGAGAAAACAGCCCTCACGTGCGTTCGGAAGGATGGTTCGGTTCGGGCACCAAGCACGGCGGAGCGGACAAGACCGGTCACCTTTACACCGGCTACTTCATGGGCAGGATGTCTTCGGGGGTATTCAAGAAATGGGGGTACGGCGACGGGGAGGCGGCGCTACTCGGCGCGGGAACCTCGCTGATCTTCACCACCTGCATGGAGATAGGGGATTCATTCAGCGATTTCGGCCTCTCTCCCCAGGATATCTACTCCAACATACTTGGCGCTTCGGCCGGTTACCTTCTGGAGCGCTACCCCGAAGCGGGCGAATTCCTGGACCTTCGCGTCGAGTACACCCCTTCCCTGACGAAAGTCAGCCGCGACCCGACCACCGACTACGAACATCTGAAATATCTGCTCGCCTTCAAGCTCTCGGGCTTCGATTCGCTGGAGGATTCGCCGCTCAGGTTCGTCGAATTCCTTGGAGGGTATTACACGAGAAACTTCATGGGGCATGGGGGAACGGACGACAAGGAGAGAAACCTCTTTGTCGGCGTCGGACTTAACCTCTCGGAAGTCTTTTCCGAAACGCCTGCGCCCAAAGCCTTCAATTACCTTCAAATACCCTACACTTACGTTAAGGACGAAAAGACCCTGAGGAACTGAGGGCTTACTTCGTCAGTTCCAGTATGTGTATCTTGCCGTACAGCTTCGAGAGGATGAAAAGCCTGCTGGCGGCCGCGTCGGCGGCGATCGAGACCGGGGCTTTTATTCCCAAAGTCTCAAGGTGTTCGCGGTTGTAGGTCGAGCAAAGGGTGCCGTCGCTGCTGTAAACCTGTATGTTGCGAAGAAGTCCGTCCACCACCAGATACTCGCCCTCGCGGGTACGGCATATCCCCTTCGGCAGTTGAAGCCCGGCTCCCGCAGGCGGCCTGGTCTCGTCCTTTACCAGCTTCCCTTCCTTGCTTATGACGTGGGTGGTGGAACTCTTGGAATCCACTACGCGCACGTTGCCGGTATCGGTGTCGCAATCGAGAAAGGTGGGAATTCTGATGAGTTTTCCCGTCGCCGTAGGAGAAGAACTGTCGATGTCGAAAAGCGTGTTGCCCTCTTCGTCCAGTTTGACGATTCTGGCGTTCGCAGCGTCGCTGACCCACATATTTCCCGCCGAATCGATGTCCACATCCATCAAATGGGGCACGCGGGGGTTCTGCCCTGCTTTGGGCGCCGGTATCCCGATATCCCTGAGCAACTCGCCGCCGGAGGAGAACACCCTCACCTTCTGGCTGCCGATAAAAGTGACCGCGACTTTGCTCTCGTCCGGCGCGGCGCCTATTCCCCACGGAGTCCCCCAGGCCTCCTTGTAATCGAGGGATTTCGCGTCCAGAGAGCGGATGAAGGCACCCTGCTGGTCGATAACTATTACGGATCTCGTTCCCGAATCGGTTACGTAGAGGTGTCCGTCAATAGAGACGATATCGGTTGGCTCCGTGAATTTATGCCTGACGCCGTCCTTAAGGTAGGAGTCAAGCGTTCCGGCCTTTACCAGCAAGCGGCAGGATACGGCTCTTTTTTTCTCCTGCTCCGCCTCTTTCGTTGTCGGGGTTATCTCTACGGAAGGGGCGCTTTCGGAACCGTCCGAGGCTACGGAAACTATCCTGTAGGAACAGGCCGGTTCCCCTGTCGCCGGTCCCTTGTAAAGAGGAGAAGAGATACGGCATATTTTGACCGTCTCCTTGCCGGGGCAAGTAACGTAGAGATCGTAGGATTCCGCCCCCGGCACGGCTCCCCAGGAGATGAAAACGACCTCGTCCTTTATAAAGGCCCCTTTAAGTTCCGGGGTGTTTATGCCGGTGGGAGTGACCTCTACGCCCCTTGGAGCACAGCCCTCCAGAGCCGCCAGCAGCGCAAACAAACCGATAAATGCAAACCTTCGCAGTTTCAATTTGTAACTCCTTACCAGTTGTGGGCGCTTCGTGAGAGACCCACGTGGCAATCAATGCACTGAAGACCGTCGCCGAGGTAGCCGGGAGTCCCCTTCCCTTCGTTCCAGGAAGGAGTGTCGGAATCCGTGGTCTTTACGGGCGTCGCCGAAGTCGGATGATGCCCCATGCTTGAAGATCTCTGTTCCTGGTAGCCGTGGCAGTCGTTGCAGATGCTGACGTTCTTGTCCGGGGAGCCCCGGAGGCACTTTGCTCCCGCCCTGCCGTTGTGGGAGACGTGGCAGGTCTGGCAGGCAAGCTCCCCCTCTGTGCCGACAGGCCATGGGGAAGGGATTTTTACCGAGAGGTCAAAAAATCCTTCCGAAGGAATTGTGGGGTCTCCCACGTCGCCGTGTGTCGAATGGTCATGTTCGTAAGGCTCCGCCGATTCCTCGAAGACGGGGTGGTAATTGGGGGTTTTGCCGGGAGTGTTTGAAAAGACCTCTTTTCCGTGGCAGCCCATGCACAGCATCCTTACCGGATTGCTCGACACCTCCGCCACCAACAGGTTTTCCGTAGAGAGGTGCGCCGAGTGGCAGGTCGGGCAGGAGACTGTCTTCTTGGGGCCGAAGAGGTGTCCGCCCATCTCCCAGTGGGTGTCGGGATTCATCAGCGCGGTTTTGTCCGGCGCGGGGACGTTAAAGAACGATTCCGGGCCGTGAAAGGCTTTTTCCGAAGCCATCTCCCTCGTGAAATCGAGTTTGCTCTCCACCACCGGCATGCCCACGGGATGGTAACCGTTTTGCTGACCCGAATCCTCTACCGTTGTCCACCGCCCCATACCTTTACCGTCGCTGCCGCTGTGGCAGGACTGGCAGAGCGTTTCGAGCGGCATGCGCAGAAACGGGGGGTAATCGGAGTTGTGGGGGTCGTGGCAGGCAGTGCAGTCCATCTTGCCGGTGTATTTAACTCTCGCGGGCAGAAGTCCGCTGACCGCAAGGTTGGACTGGCCCTCAAGGCCGTTCGTCGCGGTTTCCATGTTCGACAGCGAAGACCCGTGGCCGTGAAGAAGCGCGGGGAGCCCTATGTTTCCGTCAAGTTCCTCTATTCGCGCGTCCGGGTAGGCGGTGCCGTCGTGACAGGCGTAGCAGATTACGCCTACCGGCCCGAGGCCGTTTCCGTTATCGGGCTCTTCCTCGTAATAGGCGCTCTCGATGACGGAGTTGTAGGTGGCGTGGCAGTAGTAGCAAGCCCACCCCTCCCCCGTCTCGCTCACCTGCATGTCGTGGTGCGAGCCGTTTACGGCTCCCAGGGCATCCGCCGCGATTATGATGGCCGCAAGGGCCAAAAACCACCGGAACATATTATTCCTCCGCATTACTGCGTATGGCAAAGCTGGCAAAAATTGGCGTCCCTGAACTTTCCTTGCCCCCTGCCGTCGCTTATCCGGTTAAGCCCGAGTCCCGGCTCCAGGTCCGAAAGGTCTTCGCCGATGAGAATCGTCGCGCCGATAGACAGCTCTCCCCAATGTCCCGGCGTATGGCAGGTCATGCAGTTCAGGGCTCCGTCCTCGGAAGGGTATTTCATCGGACTTAGGGGAGGGGTGATGAGATAGGGGCCGTTTTTTGTATTTATCGGCTTTCTCACCATCTCACTGGCAACGACGGTGACGGGTCTGCTCAGGAGTCCATGCTCAGCCAGAGAGTTGACGATGTTGTCTCCGGTCATCACGTGGTGGTTCTGGGGATAGTTCTTGTAGGAAGCCAGGTGTATTTCGTTGTTCCCTCTTTTGTTCCCCGTAATCTCGCACTCGTTTCTAGGATCGTCCCAGTTGGGGTTTACCGAGTTGGCTTTGTTGTCCTGATACAGGAAGCCGTGGCAGCCGACGCAGAGAGGGGAAGTCTTTCCCTCCAAAGGATTCGTCTGGTCGTCGCCGTCGGTGATTTTAGAGAGCAGAAGGGCGGTGCCGGGGACCGAAAAAAGCATGCTGTGGCAGGATTCGCAGATAAGCTCGGCCTGGGCCATCGCTCCCTTTGACGATTCAAACTTCTTGCCCGGCACCTCTGATCCCAAAGGGGAGCCGGTATCAAAAATTACCGTTCTCCAGGTCGCGGCGTCGGCGTACTTCGAGACCCCGCCTGCCCCCAGACATCCCGAATCCCATTTTGATATCTTGAAAAATTCTCCCTCGTTCCGTATTCCGAAGGCCGCTTTCTCCCAGCCTCCTCCCGAGTTGGTAGAACGGAGCTTGTTGCTTGACGGGTCGATGTAAGCGACGAAATGGGAGCCGTAACCCGCAGTCGGGTTGTAGGAATGGCAATCGATGCAAAGAGAGGAAGCTGCATTGTTGGGGAGTTTTTTACCCCCGTAAGCCCTTGCCACGGCGAGGCCGGGATCGAGAGGGTTTATCGCCGCGAGGGAAAGGGCGGCCGGGATCAAAAGGGCGCAGACAAAAACGGCGGCAAAGCGAAACCGGAGCACCTCTCCCTCCTTGCGGCAATAATATAAGGGACTGGATTGTCAATCTTAGGGTACGACGGATTTTCCGGAAAACAAGGAAAGGTGGGGAAAATTCATAACCGCTTGTTAAAAAAGCAAAAAGCCCGCGCAACCGATGGCGCAGGCTTTTTTTTGAATGAATGGAGCCGGGAATCGGACTTGAACCGACGACCTACTGATTACGAATCAGTGTATCATGCTATCACGCCATACTTTGCAATTCTCCATTCTCCAATAAAATCCCTATAATTCAACATTCTAGCCTTCATGGTTTTTCATGGCATACCATGCCTTGCGTTATATTCAGGTGACTGCTATAGTGACTGCTTGAGGTTCACTGATTTTGAAAACCTGTTTTGGTGAAGTCACCTAATAAGTCGCAACCGTTAAAAAAGGCGGTGAAAAATGGCAAGGCGTAACGCAGTCCAGCTAACTCAAAAGATTGTTCAGTCATTCCAATATGAATGCGAGATAAAAACCGACTCAGAAGGAAAGCGAATAGAACCCCGTTGTGTAAAATGGGATTTAAACGCTACGGGGCTTGGTTTAAGGGTGTATCCAAGCGGCAAGAAGGTTTGGGTATTCGCGTATGAAGTTGAAGGGCGCAAACGTCTTATACAGTTTGATACACCATACCCTACCCTCACCCTAGATGGAGCAAGGGCAGCGGCCAAGGCACTTGGAGGCAAAATAGCAACAGCCGATGCGCTTAACGCTGATCCAGTAGACCCTTTAGCTGACCGTGAAAGGAAGAAAGACGACCGCAATATATCCGAACTTTGCGAGGCATATCTTGAGCGCCATGCGGCGCAAAAGAAGACCGGCAAGGAAGACAAGCGGCGAATCAAGCTCCATATACTGCCAGCTTGGGGAACTCTCAAAATCAAGGCTATTAGGCGTTCTGACGTTGCCTCCCTTCATCACAAGATAGGAGAAAGCGGGCAATATGAAGCGAACCGCGTTCTTGCCCTTGTGTCGGTTCTCTTTGAGAAGGCGCGGGAGTGGGGTTTTTTGCCGGATGCACACAGTAACCCGGCGCGGGATGTTCAAACCTTTCGGGAGGTAAAGCGGGATAGATGGATAAAGCCCGAAGAGTTGCCGAAACTGGCGCTAGCAATCAACAAAGAACCGAATGTTTATATCCGCGCCTTGATTCTCGCTTACCTCCTTACCGGGGCGAGAAAAAGCGAGCTTCTTAACGCCAAGTGGGAAGACCTTGACTTTGAGCGCAATGAACTGAGGCTACCTGACACCAAGGCGGGGCGCGTCCACTACATACCCCTGAGCGCCCCTGCAAAGGCTCTTTTTGACAAACTTCCAAGAGAAGAGGGCAACCCCCATGTATTCCCCGGAAGGAAGGAAAAAACGCACCTCGTCAACATAGGGAAGAGTTGGCGACGAATACGCCAAGAGGCGGAACTTGAAGATGTACGCCTTCACGATCTAAGGCGCACGGTTGGAAGCTGGCTTGCCACAAGCGGCGCAAGCCTTCCGCTGATCGGCAAGGTTCTAGGCCATACGCAACCCTCTACAACGGCCATTTACGCCCGCTTGGGCGAAGACCCGGCGCGGAAAGCCCTTGAAGACCACGGCGAGAGAATGATGGAAGCGGCGCAAGGCTTGAGGCTAATTAAATAGGCTTCTAGAAGGCCGTAATTTTGAGACTTTAGAGCGTGGGCTTACCGGAAGCGGAGGATTAAATGGGCAAATATTTGAAGGAATTTAAAAAAAAGTACGAAGTAATTGCAAACGAAATCATAAAAGAAATCGCAAAAAGCATGATTGAAGAACTTACAATTGAATACAATGAATTTGATAGCTACGAAAACATAATTACCGCTACAGATAATACCATTGCGCATTATATGAATACAGTTATACAGACTATGTTACAAGCTAGACTACACAATTACAAAGTACTAAGAATTGTGTTAATTAAGGCACTTAATATAAGCGTATTTCTACAGCGATACGAAGGTACAAGAAATCCACTTTTTATGTGGAACGCTACGAGCCAGATTGTTTCCCTACAGCTAGGCGCAGATATTATCTTGCCATCTGGCTTATATGTAAGACCTCTGGGCAAAGATATTAAATTGCCAGAGGATGCTAAAAAATTTATTTTGTATTCCTGTGAGGCAATTACAAAAACACCAATCGCAATGTACATGAATGAATCACTTGAAATTGGACAAAAAGAAATAAATAAATTTAATAGCTTTGACATAAAACTGAGAATTGCTAATGAAGCGATGCAAATGCGCAGGGATAAAAGATTAAAGGGAGAATATGCAGATGAAAAAGTCGGACAAAAATACGGCATTACTGATCGTACAGTAAGACAATATATTCATGAAATTTTCATAAAACCAGCACAGGGGGATTTCCGTAAAGATGAGATGGGAGAAGAGGTTTTTAAAGAAGTCTTAGAAGCTGCTAGAAATTATTTAACGCAGTTAAAAGAGGAATTACGGAAGTAAATTTCTATTTTCGCTTCCTATATTCATCATTAGCCAGCGAATAGAATCGCCTTCATATCGTAAACCAAAGTTATGGAGGCAAAACGCAATGGAATCACAAAACTCTCTCCTTAATGAAAAGCAAGCCGCTTCACTTCTGAACCTGACCCCAAGGGCTTTACAGGCATGGCGCGTCCAGGGGCGAGGCCCCAAGCACGTCCGCATATCCGGCGCTTGTGTCCGCTATCGCCCGGAAGACATTAAAGCCTTCATCGAGGCGAACCTAAAGCAATCCACCTCCGAAGCGTAAGGGGTTGAACATGAACCCCTTAAACGGCGAAGCCCCCAACGCTGATACTCTGGGGGCTCCTATGCAAGAACCCTCAACCCCTCACGAAAACCCGTTACAGGCCAATATTGAAAGCCGCTCAAGCGATCTAGAGGAAGTAAAAAGGCTTTCCGATCTTTCTCCATTCGATTACGACAGGGTAAGGAAGGAGGAAGCTAAAAAACTTGGCGTTCAGGTTTCAACCCTTGACCGGCTTGTAAGAGGGGCCAAAGGCGAAGAGGAAAAGGGAAACATAACCTTTGACGAGGTTGAGCCGTGGCCCGATCCTGTTGACCTCTCAACCCTCCTTTCCGACCTTTCGGCAACTGTCCGCCGGTTTATTGTATGCGCCGAAGAGACGGCGGACGCAGCAGCCCTCTGGGTTGCCTTCACATGGTTCATCGATGTTGTCCAGGTTGCCCCCTTTGCGGTCATTACCGCGCCTGAAAAGAGATGCGGAAAAACACAGCTGCTTACTCTCCTTCAACAGGTAGTGTGTAAGCCGTTAATGGCGAGCAACATAAGCCCGGCGGCATTTTTCCGAACCATTGACGCATGGAGCCCGACACTCCTTATCGATGAGGTGGACGCCTTCATGCGGGACAATGAGGAGTTGCGTGGGATAGTAAACGCCGGTCACACGCGAAGCAGTGCCTATACGATAAGAACGGTTGGAGACAACCACACCCCTACACGTTTCAGCTTATGGGGGGCGAAAGCCCTGTCCGGTATCGGCCACCTTGCCGATACCATTATGGATCGTTCAATCACTCTGGTTTTGCGCCGGAAACTTCCCAATGAAAATACAGAGCGGTTACGTTATGCGGAAACCGGACTTTTCCCCTCCTTGGCGTCAAGGTTGGCCCGATGCGCGGAAGACTGCCGCGAAGCCGTTAGAAGTGCGCGGCCTGACCTCCCGGCCAGTCTCCACGACAGAGCGCAAGACAACTGGGAGCCGCTATTAGCCATTGCCGATATTGCTGGCGGTATTTGGCCAGACAAAGCCCGGAGAGCGGCCCTTACGCTTTCCGGCGCTGAAAGTCCGCTCCAAAGCATAGGGACTGAACTACTTGCCGACATTCAGGAGATATTCGACGCGAAGAGAGCTGACAAGATAAGCACGGCGGATTTGATTCAAGCCCTTTGCGCCGACGATGAAAAATCGTGGGCAACCTATAACAGGGGCAAGCCAATTTCACCCCGGCAGGTTTCTTCCCGCCTAAAGGAATACGGAATCATATCTAAGACAATCAGAATAGGGTACGGGAACACTCCCAAGGGTTTCACTCTCGATCAATTCAAAGAGGCTTTTTCTCGTTATCTCACCTCACCCCCTGAAATATCCGCCACAGTTACACAACCCTACTCCCAAGCGGAAAAACCTGTTGCGGATAGTCCGACACGTTGCGAAAACGAAAACCAAAACGCAACGCCAAAACCCGCCACTGGCGCGGGTTGTGGCGGTGTTGCAGATAAAAAGGGTGGATGGGAGGTATCAATATGAACACGGTGAAGGAACTTTTTGAAGAGGTGGAGGCCGAAGGCGGCGCAATCATTCTTGAAGGTGACCGCTTGTGGATCGTAGCTGATCACCCCTTACCCTCTGAACTTGTCGAAAAGGTGAAGGCTCAAAAAGACGAACTGAAGAAAAGCCTTCGCCCCAAGCCCTACCCGACCCCCGAGAGCATCACGCGCCCGGATGATTACAAGAGGCTTGAAGGCTGGCGGCTTGAGCTTTGGCAGCTTGTCGTATGGAGCGCAATGGAGGGGCCGAACAAGAGGGTACGCGAAGAGGCCGAAGGGATAGCCTGGGCGGATGTTGACAGGGAGCAGAAAAGACAGGGGGAAAATCATGGCAATTAAACATACTTTTCTGACAGTTGGCGGGAACAAGAAAACGCGGCTTTTGACGCGAAAAACGGCGATACGGGAATTTTGCGTCCACTGTATGCAGTCGGTTCACGAAGTCGCGTTCTGCACCTCAAAAACGTGCGCTTTGTGGCCTTTTCGGATGGGTTTTGAAGGCATGGGCGACGGTTGCAAAGAAGTTTCTGACAAAATCGGCATTACGCGCTAATATTCTTGCCGTAATCTCATTCGAGGGAGGGGCGGCCATGAAAAACAAGCTCGTTCGGTCGCTGTGCGTCGGAACGTCGCCTTATTGCCGTTTGCAATTCTTTGGAGGGAATTAATATGGGCATTTTAACTATTATAGTTATTATTTGGACTATAGTGGCGCAAACTATGCCGTATTTGCCGGGTAGTTTTACGTTTGTAAGCAATGACCAGAAGAGAAAGATTAAGCCTTTGGTAATCGCTGCATTGAAAAACAATAATATGTATTTTGATGCAGATTATATACTTAAAGGTGGTGGCAATCTTAGAATATATTTAAACAACCGTAGTGAATATGAAAATATTCCTTACACAAAAAGGGATGAAATAATGCATCCAGTTGTAAACCAGTTTTGCAATGCTAGCTTTAATGTTTTTATTCCTTCTTTATATGTTTATGACAATAGGACAGGAGAAAAAATTGACAGTTTTTCGTGTGTTGCCAATTCTATCGTATTCCCCGGAGAGTACTAAGCAACAGTAAAACAATCTTTTTTAAAATAATCGAAGATATAGAGAGAGTGGAAAAATCTCTCCCCCTTCAGGTTGCCTTTTATATTTTTGCCCCGGAATTAAGTGAGGTTCATGGATTGAAAGTCATTTTCATTTCATGGGGTGCCCCCCTATCCCCGCTTCTTTTTTTATGGGCGAAAGTCGAACACCCTCCTCCTCTTCTTTTTATGGAAAACCAAAAACCTCACGCCTCCTTTTTTTAGGGCAAAGATTGAGCCTTACAACTTCATCCGGTAGGGAGTTGTTAGGAGAAATTGATCCTTTTGGTGACTGCCTAGGTGACTGCAAAAAAATAAGGGATTAGGCAATTAGCCTAACCCCTTGATTTTATTGGAGCCGGGAATCGGACTTGAACCGACGACCTACTGATTACGAATCAGTTGCTCTACCGACTGAGCTATCCCGGCTTCAAGGTCGAAAGCCCCCGTTTTGCGGGGGCTTTTTTATTGATTGGTGGAGCTGATCGGGATCGAACCGACGACCTCCTCGTTGCGAACGAGGCGCTCTCCCAGCTGAGCTACAGCCCCGATTTGGAGCGCAGAAGATAGCACAGCCAAAGCAGGCATTGCAAGTGGAGTGATTGCGTCTTTTTTAGTCTGCAAACTTCGGCTGCCGCAATCCCGATACTCTTTTTTATCCGCTGCTACTTTCTCGGTTTGAGCCCCAGCTTCGCCGCGATCGAACCGGCGTCCGCCTCCATTCCCACCGGTTTGTTCACCAGTTCGGGCTTGCTTTCGACGCCGAATCCCTCAACCAGTTTGCCTTCAAAATAATCCTGCTGGAACCCGGCGAATTTTAGCTGGTGGCTTGTGGAGTCGCAGACGAAGCGGCCGTTACGCGAGACCTTCCCCTCGGCCAGAGCCCTCTTGAGACCGGCTATCGCCTCGCCTCCCTGGGTGCAGACGACGTGGCCGTGGCGATTACTTAAGAGCATGGAGTCCATGATCTCCTGCTCGGTGACCGTCACGGCGGTGAATTTCTCCTTGAAGTATTTTTCGACGAGCCCCCTCACCTTTGGGAAACTGACCGGGTTTCCTATCATCGCGGCCTGGGCGACGCTGGGGCTGACCGTCATGGGATGGTACTCGCCGGTATCCCTCCATCTGGCCACGGGGTTGGCGTGGTGGCTCTGCACCCCGAGAATCACCGGCAGACCGTCGATAATCCCGAGATTCTCAAGGTCCAGAAACCCTTCCATTATCGCCGTGACGTTGCCCGCGTTGCCTATCGGTACGGCCACAGTGAGGCCGGAGGTCTTCCAGCCCGACTGCTGTGCGACCTCGAAGGCGAAGGATTTCTGCCCGGTTATGCGTACGGGGTTTTTGGAGTTCAGGAGAAAAACGTCGTACTTTTCTGCAAGCTGCTCGACGATCTTCATGCAGTCGTCGAAGACCCCCGGTATCTCGACCACCGTCGCACCGCTTCCGAGGGGCTGCCCGAGCTGCTGGGGAGTGACTTTGCCCTTGGGGAGAAGCACGACCGACTTTACGGCGCTCTTGGGAAGGTAGGAGAGGTAGAGCGCGGCGGCGGCGGAGGTGTCTCCCGTCGAGGCGCAGATGCCCAGAACCGTATCGGGCTTGTTTCTCTTGATGTAGTTGTTCAGGAAGGAGATGGCGCTGGCCATGCCCCGGTCCTTGAAGGAGGCGCTGGGGTTTTGCCCGTCGTTCTTGACGTGAAAGTCGGCTCCCAGCCACTCGCAGAGCTCGCCGTTGGCGCGGATGAGAGGGGTGTGCCCTTCCCCGAGGAAGATAACGTCCTCAAGGGGAATGTGGGGGAGTATAAGTTCGTGGAAGAGGAATATTCCCCTGAGCCCAGCCACGTCCAGCGACCGGCGAAGGTCGAAGACCTGCCTCCACTCCTTGCCGCTGCGGGCTTTGAGGGCGCTGAAATTCTCGTCGACGATGCGAAGAAGGCTTTTGCACTCCGGGCAGGTGTACAGCAGCCTGTCGAGGCTGTAGGTCTTTTCGCATGCGATGCATTTGTAAACCGACTTCGGCTCATGGCAGGGCAAGAGGCTAAGGCCGGTAAGGAGCTTCATCTTCTCTGGCGTCACGTCACTCACTCCGTTTTGATTTGTCTAAATACCCCAAAAAAGTATATTTCAGTTTAGAATAAAAAAATGGTCAAGGAAAAACCCCCTGCCCCTGTCGAGCAAGCGGTTTTCCTTCATAATACTTAAAAATAAAATAAACAACGGTAAAGAAAGGCAACTCCCCATGCTGAAAATAACTTTCAACGGCCACTCCAATTTTCATTTTGACGACGGCTCGCGCCAGGTGCTGATAGACCCCTGGTTCGGGGGCAACCCGAAGGCGAAGTCGAAACCCACCGATTACGACCAGATAGATATCGTTCTCGTCACTCACGGACACCGGGACCACCTCGGCGACGCGATTGAAATCTCCAAAAAATACCAGGCACCCATAGTCGCCCCCTTCGAGCTCGCCATGTATTGCCAGCGGCGGGGGGCTCTTGTCCATCCCATGAACCACGGGGGGGAGCGCCGCTATGACTTTTGCACCGTCAAAATGACCAACGCCGTCCACTCAAGCTCCTTCGTGGACAAGGGGGCGGAATACACCGGAAACCCTTGCGGCTTCATAATCGCGATGGGCGGTCAGAAGGTCTATTACACCGGTGATACGGCTCTCTTCGGAGACATGAAGCTTATCGGGGAGATGGAGAGCCCCGAAATAATGATGCTACCCATCGGAAGCATCTATACGATGGGAGCCAGGGACGCTGCTAAGGCCGTAGAGTTCGTCGGACCGAAATTCGCCATCCCGATGCACTATGCAACCTATGAAGTTCTCGACCAGAACGCCGACAGCTTCGCCTCCCACCTCAAAAATCTCCCGGCAAAGCTGGTGGTTTTGGGCGTAGGGGAGTCGAGGGAGTTCGGGGGTTGAAACGTCTGCAAATTTAGCGGTAATATCACCCGGCTTTGCACGGCGAATCCATCACTTCGGATCGGCCCATTGCGCCGTCCTGTCAGGGAACGATGCTAGAGATCAGCAGGGAAGCCGCAGAACTACTCGATAGACAGCAATACCTTCGAGAGATTGACCGCTCCGGAAGACCTCATTTCCTGATAAAGGTGCCCGACCTCAAAAAGGCCTCGGAAGCCGAACTGGGAATAGAGATTGTCCAAAGCGAAGAAGGATGCCTCGTGGTCACCCTTCTAATCTACGACATCCCTGCCGAACCGGTGGCCTGCGATATAGTATTCCACACGAAAAACAGCGAAGACGTTGCTTTCCTGCAGGCGCTCATCGACTCCGTAGTTTTCCATTTTCATCCCTGCGCGATGGTTGAGGGCAAATATTCCGTCGGCCAGCCGGTAGCTCTTCGCCTGCCGCCAAACCTTCACCTTCGCCTGAAACATTATTCAAGGGATTTTCACCCCGCGCCCGCGCCCGATCAATCCGCGCAGCCGCTTGTCGCGGAAACAGGCGAAATACCCCCGGCGGAGGAGACCTCCAACGAGTCCCCCGCCATACGCAACCTGAAATCAGCCATCTCGGGCTCCGACGCCCGCGACACGGTAATAAAAAAACTAAAAGAGCAGGTGCAGACCCTCCGCCAGCAGGTCAAGGAGAAGGAAAAGCGTATCATAGAGCTCGAAGACCAGCTCGGGGATTTCAAGAGCGGCAAGCGACAGTACAGGCTCGGCGCGGAGAAGAAGAGCTGGTGGAATCCTTTTTAGGAACAGCCGCCCGGGATTACCATTTTTTCTTGCAAAAGCCCCGCAACCCGTGTTACTAAGGCCGCTCCAAAAAGTCAGTACCCGTTGAGGAGGAAATAGAGATGTCCAGGAAGTGCGAAATCTGTGGCAAGGGGCCCTCGGTAGGGAACAACGTCAGCCACGCAAACAACAAGACCAAGCGCATCTTAAACCCCAATCTTCAGAACGTCCGCGTCAAGACCGACAAGGGCGCAAGGCAGATTCGCGTCTGCACCAGATGCATCCGCTCGGGCAAGATCGAAAAAGCCGCCTGAAGAACACAAAAAATCCATCCTGAAAGCCGGACTTCGCGTCCGGCTTTTTTTATTCTGAAAATACCAAACGGCGAAGACCTTAGAATTATGGCCCGCACTTCGTTTTTTTGGTATAGTTCCAGTGTTCAAGCCAGAATAAGGAGCAGGACATGTTTGATTCCATCTCAGAGTTTTTCTCCAGTGGGGAGGCCTCCTCCTCTCTTGAAAATTTCAACAATGAAAGGCTGATGGAGTACATCACCAGCCCCACCGGAGTCGGCATCTTCATCGCGTTCCTGATCCTCATGGTGATGATGAAGCAGCGCCTGATCTTTCTGCTGCTGGTCCTCGTGATGTCGGGGGTAGTCATCGCAAAATATACTTTGACCGACACAGGCGCTCCGAATGCGACCATCTTCATCTTCCTTGGCGCTACCATAGCCCTCTCCGCCTACGTCATCTACACCGGCTTCATAAAAGACGAGTGAGACCTTGGGAAAAATCGGCATCACCACGACAATTCCCGTCGAGGCTATCTTCGCCTCGGGCAATACGCCCGTCGATCTCAACAATGTTTTCATAACTTCCAAAAAGCGGAGGGAATGGATCGAAGCGGCGGAAATAGCCGGATTTCCCGGCACCTGCTGCGGCTGGATAAAAGGAATCTACTCCGCCGCCCGCGACGAGAAGGTTGAAGGCGTGGTAGGAGTCATGGCGGGCGACTGCTCCAACACCCAGGCCCTTATAGAGATACTCCAGTTTGAAGGGATGAAGACTTTCCCCTTCGCCTACCCCTACGACCGTTCGCCCGAGACGCTCCGGAGTGAGATAGAGCGTCTCTGTTCCAGACTCGGAACGGATATAAAGAGCGCCGAGGAGTGGAAGAAGCACCTCGACGCACCCCGGAAACTTGCCAGTGAGGTAGACCGCCTGACCTGGGAGGAGAACAAGGTCACCGGCTTTGAAAACCACCTGCATCTCGTCTCGGCCAGCGATTTTCTCTCCGACCCGGAAAACTATTCGCGGGTGGTCGAGGACTTTATAAAGGAAGCCGCCGCGAGGGGCCCCCTGAAAGAGGATATCCGGCTCGGCTACATCGGCGTCCCCACCGTTTACGACGATTTCTACGACTACATCGAAGGGATAGGGGCGAGGGTCGTCTTCAACGAGGTGCAGCGCCAGTTCTCACTCCCCTACTTCGAGGATTCCCTTGTCGGCGCTTACTCGAAATTCACCTACCCCTATGACGTTTTCGGCCGGATAGAGGACATAAAAAAGGAAACCGCCCGAAGGAAAATCGACGGGATAATCCACTACGTCCAGTCCTTCTGTTTTCGCCAGATGGAGGACGTAATTTTCCGCAAGACTCTCGGCGTACCTGTTTTGACGATAGAGGGCGACCGTCCCATGCCTCTGGATGCCCGCACCAAAACGCGCATCGAGAGTTTTGTCGAGATGCTGGGCACCAGAGCGTTTTTTTAGGTTATGGAACTCCCCGGCAGACTGCTCGGAAAAATCACCCGGAAGACCGGGCGGGCTATCAGCGATTTTAAGATGATAAGCGAGGGCGACAGGGTGCTCGTCGCCCTTTCGGGCGGCGAAAGCTCATGGTCATTGCTCCACGCCCTTGAAAAACTCAAAAGCAAGTCCCCTGTACGCTTCACCCTCTCGGCGGTCACCCTCCACCACCCCGGCTTCGACCTTTCCCCCCTCAGGGAACACTGCCAGGTCACAGGCGTTAGCTGCCCCGGCGTTGAATTTCCTTCCCCCTACGATATGCAAAACATCCTTTACGAGACCGCCGATAGCGGAGGTTTCAACAGGATAGCCCTCGGACACAACGCCGACGACCTCGTGGAGACCCTCCTTGTGTCCGAATTTTTTGAAGGTGAGATTAAAACCCTGCCGCCCTTCGAGACCGTGGGATGCAACATCGCCTTTATCCGCCCGCTTTGCCGGGTGTTTTGGAGAGAGATTCAGGATTACGCCGCCGTAGCCGGTTTCCCCTGCGACACTTCTTCGCGCCCGTGTTTTCCTCCGGATTTCAGGAGGGAGACGGTCAGGAAACTGCTTGACGGACTGGAGGGGGAGCACAGCGGAATCAAGTCGAACCTGCTTTCAAGCCTCGGAAGGGTCCGGGAACGCTATTTATTGCTCAAAAAATGAAAATTTTCCGATTTTTTTAACGGGGTGATTACCCGATATTGCACTTGTGATAGACTTACCCGATTGGTTAATACCTGCATCGAAAGGAAATCGTGATGTCCGTAAACGAGCCTTTGGAATCATCCAATTTCATATACAGGATCATCGAGGAGGACAGGAAAGCCGGCAAGAACGACGGCAGGGTCGCCACGCGGTTCCCTCCCGAGCCCAACGGCTACCTCCACATCGGCCACGCCAAGTCCATCTGCCTCAATTTCGGCATAGCCCGCGACTTTGGCGGCACCTGCAACCTGCGCTTTGACGACACGAACCCCGCCAAGGAAGAGCAGGAGTACGTCGATTCGATAATGGAGGACGTGCGCTGGGTAGGCTTCGACTGGACCAACCTCTTCTACGCTTCGGACTACTTCGACGACCTTTACCGCTTCGCCGTCCATTTCATAAAGCAGGGCAAAGCCTATGTGGACTCTCTTACCGCCGACGAGATACGCCAGACGAGGGGCACGCTCACCGAGCCCGGCAAAGAAAGCCCTTACAGAAACCGCGCAATTGAAGAAAACCTCGACCTTTTTGAGAAGATGAAAAACGGCGAGTTCCCCGACGGCGCTTACGTCCTTCGCGCGAAGATAGATATGTCCAGCGGCAACGTAAACATGCGCGATCCGATCATGTACCGCATCCTTAGGGCCACCCACCACCGCACCGGCGACAAGTGGTGCATCTACCCGATGTACGATTGGGCGCACGGCGAGTCCGACGCTCTGGAGGGAATCACTCACTCCATCTGCACCCTTGAGTTCGAGGATCACAGGCCCCTTTACGACTGGTTCGTCGAGGGGTTGAAGGACGAATTCCCCTCCCCTCCCCGCCAGATCGAGTTCGCGAGGCTGAATCTCAGCCACACCGTTCTCTCCAAGAGAAAGCTGATCGAGCTGGTCACCGGAAAACTCGTGGAAGGCTGGGACGACCCGAGAATGCCCACCATCGCGGGGTTTCGCCGCCGGGGCTACACTCCCGAGTCGATAAGGGACTTCTGCGACAGAATAGGAGTAGCGAAAAAAGACAGCCTCGTGGACATGGCGCTCCTCGAACACTGCCTGCGGGAAGACCTGAACGCAAGGGCCGAGCGCAGGATGGCGGTGCTAAAGCCGCTAAAGGTAGTGCTTACCAACTACCCCGAGGGGCAGACCGAATACCTCGAAGCCGTAAACAACCCCGAAAAACCCGAGTCCGGTTCGCGTAAGATACCCTTCGGCAGAGAACTTTATATCGAGCGGGAAGATTTCATGGAGAATCCGCCGCCGAAGTTCTTCCGTCTGAGCCCCGGCAAAGAGGTTCGCCTGCGCTACGCCTTTTTCATCAAGTGCGAAGAGGTGGTAAAGGACGAGAAGGGCGAGATAGTAGAGCTCCGCTGCACCTACGACCCCGCCACGAGGGGCGGCGACGCGCCCGACGGCAGGAAGGTAAAGGCGACGATTCATTGGGTAAGCGCGGCAAAGGCCATAGACGCGACCGTCCGCCTCTACGACAGACTCTTTGGCATACAAAACCCCGGCGCCCTCAAAAGCGACGAGAAATACACCGACTACCTCAACAAAGACTCCCTCGAAACCGTCACGCACTGCAAGCTGGAGCCTTCTCTTGCGGAAGTCGAACCCGAAACGAGAGTCCAGTTCGAGCGGCTCGGCTACTTCGTGGCCGACAGAAAGCTCCACACCCCCCAAGCGCCGGTATTCAACCGCATCGTCACCCTGCGCGATTCCTGGGCGAAAGCAGTCAAACAGGGCTGAAGAAATCAAGTAAAGCCGTAACACCAGGCAACCGAGACAAAAAAGCGCCCCTTCCTCTGTCAAGAGGAAGGGATTTTTTGTTGCCGGAGTTGTAAAAACGGTTGAGAGCGTTATAATTGCAAGTCATTGCATCAGCGGCCAGCGTCAATAAGGCGGCAAAGAGTCTATCGTACCGTTTTTTTTCTTTTGCGGGGGCTTTTATCAAATGATTCAGGGACTTAAATTTGCCGGCGGCAAACAAAAAGAAATCGACGTCGGCGAATTTAACGAAAACAGCCTGTTCCAAAGGGTATTCGTCAACAATAGGGTAACTATAGGCTTTCTCTTCGGGCTTCTTCTGCCCATTCTGGCCCTGCCTTCCAGATTTCCCTTTCTTGCGCAGCTTCCAAAAGCGGTCATCGGCGCGGGGCCGACGCTCTGGTCAATCGCGCTGGGGCTGCCCGCCGCCGTACTCGGAGCCGGGATACGGGCCTGGTCCTCCGGCGTCATAGTCAAAAACAAGGAGCTCGCCACCTGCGGCCCCTACGCGCTTACGCGAAACCCGCTTTACGTAGGCAGCTTCATCATGGGGCTCGGAATCACGATCATGGCAGGAAGTCCCGTGCTCATAGCGGCCGTGGCCGTACTCTTCCCGCTGGTCTACGCAGGGCTGGTCCGCAAGGAAGAGAAGTATCTTCTCGGGGTTTACGGTGAGGAGTTCCTCGGCTACTGCGCCAGAGTCCCCAGGTTTGTCCCCTCGCTGGAGAACTGGCCGCCAGAGCCCGCCAGCTACGACATCGGAAGGGTGCTGAAAAAGCACAAGGAATGGCGCGCCTGGCTCGCCGTGTACGCCGTAACGGTATTCCTGCTCCTTTGCGCCGCCCTCAACAGACAGGTCAGCCCGTAGTCAATCGCGTAGGTCGGCTTGAGGAACTAAAGCCGACAATTCCTTAGCTGTTTCTCCTTTTTCCCTATCCGAGCCCGCCGGTAATTCATCGTTCCCCCCATTCGTTACGAAAACTCAAAACAAAAATCAGAACATTCAATGTATTGTCAGCTTTCGTTCCTCAAGCTGACCTACACTCTTTCGACAAAACAAAAGCGCCCCACCGGCATTAAGCCGATGGGGCGCGTTCGTTTGGTGGTCCCTACGGGATTTGAACCCGTGTCGCCGACGTGAGAGGCCGGTGTCCTAGGCCGGACTAGACGAAGAGACCTTTTTGGCTGGGGGAGAAGGATTCGAACCCTCATAGGCGGAATCAGAATCCGCAGTCCTGCCATTGGACGATCCCCCAACGAGGAGGCATTTTATAGAGTAGCGGGGTTTTGAAGTCAAGCGGGTTTTTCCCATTCCCTGAAAATGAGGCATTTCCTTAAAATCAGGTAATTACCATTCCCGCATAACCCACGACATGGCGAAAATCCCCGCTCTTCTCTCCGCTGGTGGAGTAGGCCACTTTCTCCCCTTTCACAGCGCCGAGTTTTCTTGCGGCGTAAAGCATGACGGCGGCGGGGATAACCCCACACATCGAGATGTTGCTGGAGGCTACCGTCCGAAGTAGTCCCTCCGGGTCGATCTTCTCGATGTGGGCTATGGCCAGGGCGTCCTTCCTCATCGCGTTTTCCTGCGATTCGTAGTGGGTCATGTCGCTGGAGACAACCATGAGCAGCGGCTCTCCCCATTCCGTCACTACCCTGTAGAGCGCTTCCCCGGCCTCTTTTATATCTCCAGCGTCGCTTAGCATGAAGGAGATGGGGACCATGTCGAAGCCGGGCTGGCTCACCTGCAGGAAGGGCAAAAGCACCTCGATTGAATGCTCCTGCGCGTGGGCGGTGAAGTCGAAGGTGAATACCCTCGACGATTCCTCCACCATCCTCGCAAGCTCTTCGTTGACGCTGACAAGGCCCAGAGGAGTCCGCCAGGCGCCGGAGGGATAGACGGCTGCCCTGTGCCCGTGTCCGGTGTGATTCGGCCCGAGGAGGAGAACGGTGCGGGTAATCTTCACCGCGCCGAAGACCTTCGCGGCCGTGCTACCCGAGTAATAGTAACCGGCGTGAGGGGCTATTATGCCGAGCGCCTCTTTCTCGTGGCCCGCCGCCTCCATTTCGTTTTCGAGGTAGACCCGAAGCTCTTTTTCCTTCGCCGGGTAAAACTGGCCCGCGACAACCGGTTCCCGTATCATGCGACGTCCTTCCCTTTGTTGCCGATGCTTTGCTTCAGGAAATTTTTCTTCTCAAAAGAGTGTAATTGGAGCCCGGAGTCCCGCAAGGGTTAATTAGCGAGTGACGAGGCCCGCTTTGAAAAATTATGCTAACATTACTTTTTCTAGTCTTATCAAATCCAAACCTGAACAGGCGGCGATCAAAATGAAGGTATTCATCACCGGAGCTTCGGGTTTTACTGGCCGAGAGATAGCGCGGGAACTGGGCAGGGGGGGGCACGAGACCATTTCGCTCTGCCGGACTGAGGAATCGGCCCGGAGCGCTTTTCCGGGGTCAAAGATATTGATCGGCAACCCGACGGTTCCCGGAGAGTGGACGAAAACCCTCGCCTCCTGCGACGGATGCGTAAACCTCGCCGGAGAGCCGCTGAACGAGAAATGGACGCGGGAAAAGAAGAGGCTACTTCGCGAAAGCAGGATCGAAGCGACGCGAAACGTGGTTGCGGCGATACCGGAGGGAAAGGATTTTGTCCTCTTCAGCGCCTCGGCGGTGGGGGCCTACGGCGACGGCGGGGAAAACCTTCTCACCGAAAATTCACCCTACGGCGACAACTTTCTGGCGAAGCTCACCCGCGAATGGGAGGAGGCCGCCCTCGCAGCCGAGAAAAAAGGGGCGAGGGTAATCATCGGACGTTTCGGGCTGGTGCTGGGCAAGGAGGGCGGGGCGCTTCCGCCTCTGGTGACCGAGGCGAAAAAGGCGCGTAAGATTCCCGAGGGCAGCGGCAAGCAGTGGATGAGCTGGATACACGTCGAAGACCTCGCGAGGGCCGTCAGGAGCCTTCTGGAAAATCCTGAGGCCAGGGGAATCTTCAACCTCGTCTCCCCTCACCCCGCCCGCCAGAAAGAGATTACAAGCGCTATAGAAGAGATGCTCGGCCCGCCCGCGAGGCTTCGTCCCCCCTCCTTCGCCGCCCGCCTCGTAGTAGGAGAAATGGCCGATCTGGTGCTGCTGAGCCACAAGGCCAGCGCAGAGAAACTCGAAGCCACGGGTTTTTCCTTCGACCATACCGGCCTTCGCGAAACGCTGGTTAAGATTCTGGCTTGACGGGGCGGGAGTCGAACTGTAATATTCCGCCCTCCTGTGCGGAGAGATGACCGAGTCGGCCGAAGGTGCACGCCTGCTAAGCGTGTGTACCCAAATACGGGTACCGAGGGTTCGAATCCCTCTCTCTCCGCCATTTGACAATCGAATAAGAGTTCGCAAAATTGCGGAGAGGTGACCGAGCTGGCCGAAGGTGCACGATTGGAAATCGTGTGTGCCCAAAAGGCACCGGGGGTTCGAACCCCCCCCTCTCCGCCAATCTTTCTTTTTCGTGTAAAATAAAGATTGCCATGCGGATGCAAAAATATTATTAAACACGCCTTCACGCGCTCGTAGCTCAGCTGGATAGAGTATCGGACTACGAATCCGAGGGTCGCAGGTTCGAATCCTGCCGGGCGCGCCAGTAAAATCAAGGGGTTACGGTGATAAGCCGTAACCCTTTTTTGTTTTGCATCGTTTGTTGCCAAGGCCACCTTGAAATAGTAATTTGTCGCTGCGAATTTCATTTCACGGTTATCGGAACCGCCTTTAAGGAAATACAGGCACTTATGAGCGTTCTCGACGTTGCGGGTCTTTCAAAGAGTTTCGGTCCGACGACTCTTTTCGGCGATATCTCCTTCACCCTCGACGAGTACGAGAGGCTGGGGATAATCGGAAAGAACGGCTCCGGCAAATCGACTCTTCTAAAGATTCTCGTGGGGCTCGTAGACGCCGACGCGGGGACGATCTCCAAGAGGCGCGGCCTCTCCCTCGCCTACCTTCCGCAAAAGCCCGCATTAGACCCGGAGAAGACCGTAAGGGAGATTCTGGAAAGCTACCTCGGCGAAGCAAGGGAGAAACTCGGAAGGCATCAGAAAATATCGGAGGAGCTTTCGTCGGCGAAGGGCGAGGCACTGCAAAAGCTTCTGGACGAGCAGGAAAAGATACATTCCTGGCTCGACCACCACTCGGCGTGGACCATCGGCCACCGCATAGAGGAGATCTGCACCCGCTTCTCGATCCCCGACCCCTCCGCGAAGCTGAAGACCCTCTCCGGCGGCTGGAGCCAGCGAGTGGCTCTCGCCGGAATAATCCTCGAACAGCCCGATCTTCTCCTCCTCGACGAACCGACAAACCAGATAGACGCCGAAACAGTCGAATGGCTTGAGGAGCACCTCCGCGATTATCCGGGGGCGCTCCTTCTCATCACCCACGACCGTTATTTTCTCGACCGGGTGGTGACGGGGATAATCGAGCTGGACGACTCCGCCCTCACCCGCTACTCCGGGGGCTACGGCGACTATCTCGAAGAGAAGGCGAAAAGGCTTATGGAGGAGGAAAAAAGCCAGTCTCGCCTCGCGAACCTCCTTCGGCGCGAGGAGGAGTGGCTCTCCCGCGGCCCCAAGGCGCGGACGACCAAGCAAAAGGCACGCATCGACCGCGCCGGGGAGCTTAAAGAGCAGGTCAAAACCACCGTAAGCCGCGATCTTTCACTGGATTTCCAGACCGGGAAACGCCTCGGGGGGACGATTATCGAGACGAGCGGCCTGACGATAGAACTGGGCGGTAAAACCCTCGTAAAAGGGCTGGATTTTCACCTCAGGAAGGGCGAGCGCGTCGGCATTCTGGGGCCCAACGGCTGCGGCAAGACCTCCCTCGTCCGCACCCTCCTCGGCGAATTCCCCCCTGCCTCGGGAAGCGTGACGATAGGCAAGCACACCCTCATCGGGTACCTCGATCAGGCCCGTAGCGGCCTCGACGACTCTCTCAGCGTCGAGAAAAACCTGACCGAAGACGACTGGGTGGCTCCCGGCGGCGGGAAGGGGGAGAAGCGCCACAAGGTCGGCTATCTGGAGGACTTTCTCTTCTCCCGCGCCGATCAGCTAAAGCCCGCCTCCACCCTCTCCGGCGGCGAGAGGGCGCGGCTGCTGCTGGCGAAGCTGCTTCTCAAGGGGGCGAACGTCCTGGTGCTCGACGAGCCCACAAACGACCTCGACATCCCCACCCTTCAGATACTTGACGAGTCGCTGGCCGAATTTCCCGGCTCAGCGCTCATAATCACCCACGACAGGTACTTTCTCGACAAGGTCGCCACCGGAATCCTCCACTTTGAGGGTGAGGGCCGGGTGGTCTTCTACGAGGGCAACTACTCGGCCTTCTCGCGCACGAGGGCGCGCAGGGAAGAGGAAGTGAAAGCCGCTCCGAAACAGCTTCCCGAAGCAAAACCCGCGAAGGAAAAAAGCGCGCAAAAGGCCGGACTCAGTTTCAGGGAAAAAAGGGAACTGGAGGAATTGGAGCGCGAGATAGAGCGCCTCGAAATCCGCAAGGGCGAGGTCGAAAAGCTGCTCGCCTCACCCTCCTCTCTGGCTGGAGGAAGGCAGGAGATTCAAGCCCTTTCCCGAGAACTCCCGGCGCTGGACGAAACCATCAAAAACCACTTCGCCCGCTGGGAGGAGCTTGAAGAAAAACGCTCCTGACCGCATGTCCGTCAGGAAACGGGAGAGAGCGAGTAATCCGCCTTTTCAAAGCAGCTTTCATCGGCGAAAAAAGCATCGACGACGTGGGGGTCGAAATGACTCCCCCTCCCCGCTTCCACCATCTCCCTTACCACCATATGGTCCAGCCCTCGCCTGTAGCAGCGGTCCGACCGGAGCGCGTCGTAGAAATCGGCCAGTGCCATTATCCTCGCCGAAAGCGGAATTTCCTCGCGCTTGAGCCCCCTCGGGTAGCCTTCGCCGTTCCACTTCTCGTGATGATAGAGAGCTATCTCGATTCCCATCTTGATGAAGGCGTTTCCGGGGCAGCGTTCGTGGACGACCTTGAGATTTTCAGCCCCAATGGTCGTGTGGGTCTTCATGACCTCGAACTCCTCTTCGGTAAGCTTGCCGGGCTTAAGAAGGATGCTGTCGGGCATGGCGACCTTGCCTATGTCGTGGAGGGGCGAGGCATGCTTGATGCAGTCGGTGAATTCCCTAGAAATAACTCTCGCGTAGGGAGAGGATTCGGAGAGGCGCGTAGAGATGATGTGGCAGTAATCCCGCACCCGTTCGAGGTGGTCTCCGGTGTCCTCGTCGCGGTTCTCGGCCAGTTTCGCGAGGGCGAAGATCGTCCCGAGCTGCGCTTCCGATATCTCGCGCACCTTTTCCTCTACGATGTGCCTCAGATTGTCGTTCTGAAACTCCAGCTTCTCCTGCAGCGCCCGGAGTTTAAGATGGGTCTCGACGCGCGAAAGCACCTCTTCGGAATTAAAGGGTTTCGTTATGTAATCCACGCCGCCGAGGTGGAAGGCCTTAATCTTGTCCTCCGTGGTGGAAAGGGCGCTCAGGAAGATTATCGGAATCTCCTGAAGCTTTTCGCTTTCCTTGAACCTCCTGCAGACCTCGTAACCGTTCATCTCGGGCATATTTATGTCCAGAAGCAGAAGATTGGGAGGAACCTTGTTTGCGGCCTGCAGGGCGAGAGAGCCGCTCGGCAGCGCCGAGACCTCGAAATCGTGTTCCGAAAGAATCTCGCGAAGAAGGGTGAGATTCTCCGGGGTGTCGTCGACAATCATTATTCTGGCCCCTTGGGGCAAACTCTGGCTTTTCATAGTGATTCCTTCGGGGAAAACAAGGACATGATTTTTGAGTAATCGTACCTTCCGACAAGGCGGAGGAGGTAATCTCCCAGCCCGGGATTAACGGGCCGGATATCTTTTTCCACCAATGAAATAAAGGCTGTGGCGTCGCCGATTTCTATATGCTCCTTCAGCCTCTCGACAAGGCTTTCAGGAAGCGAGGAGGCCTCTTTAAAGAAATCTCTTTGGGGTGCCTGTGTCGGCAAGGAGACCTCTTCGGAGGAATAATCAGGAAGCGAAGGAAGCAGACGCTCTATCTCCTTGATGATTTCATCCCTTGTAAAGGGTTTCCCGATAAAGCCGTCGATCCTCGCCTCCAGATATTCCTTTCCTCCCTCTTCCCTGTCGCTCGCGGTGACCAGTATGATCCTGACGGCCTTTCCGCCGGGAAGCGCCCTTATTTTCGCCGCCGCCTCCAGGCCGTCCATTTCCGGCATCCTTCTGTCCATCAGGATTACATCGGGTTTCCAGGACCTGAAGACGTCTATGGCTGCCGGCCCGTCTTCCGCCGTTTTGACCGTAAATCCCGCTCTTTCGAGTATTTTAGAAAGCAGGTGGCGGTTCATCTCCAGATCGTCGGCGACAAGAATCTTCAGATCGTAGCGACTCTTTTTAACTCCCGGTGCTTTCATGAGCGCCGGAGCTTCGGGATTGGGGGATGCCTGTTTTTCCACCGTCTCGGCCTTGAAGGTGAAATGCACGGTTGTCCCGGCGCTCTCCTCGCTCTCTATGGTGAGGTCGCCGTCGAGCATCAGGGCGTACTGGCGGCTGATCGACATCCCGAGGCCGGTACCACCCTTGTCGCTTCCGCTCTTCGTCTGCTCGAAGGGGGAAAAAACCTTTCCGATTTCGTCCTTCGATATCCCGGCGCCGGTATCGGAAATATCCACCATGATTTCAACCTTGCCGCCCTCAAGGTTTTTAAATCCTACGTTTACCTCGATGTGGCCCTGCTGGGTAAACTTCAGAGAGTTTCCTAGAATGTTTACCAGCACCTGGCGAATCTTTTTCTGGTCGCTTATCAACGTCTCCGGCAGATTTTCAGCCTTTTTCACTATCAGTGAGAGACCTTTTTCCTTTGTGCGGAAGCTGAACACCGTCTCGATTTCGTCTATGAGGGCGGTAAAGGAAAAAGCCTCCGGAACCGTCGTCACGTACCCGGCTTCAATCTTCGACATCTCAAGTATGTCATTTATCAGACTGAGGAGGTGTTCGCCGCTCTGGCTGATTATGCGGGAGTAATTTATCCCCGTTTCGCTCATCGCCGGGAGCTTTTGCATGAGTTGCGAATAGCCAAGTATGGCGTTCATAGGCGTGCGTATCTCATGGCTCATCTTGGCCAGGAAGGTGCTCTTGGCCTTGTTCGCGCTTTCAGCGACCTCTCTGGCTTCCAGAATGGCTTTTTCCATCTTTTTTTGTTCGGTGATGTCATCCAGGCTGACAAGTACCCGCTCACCTCCGGAAAGGTTTATATAAGCGCTGGTCATGAGGAACTCCCTCTCCTCGACTCCGCCGTCACGGACAAGGCTCAGACTTATCTCGTTTTTGTCGAACGACGCTTTGTTGCCGAGGCTCTCCGTAAAGCTCTTTCTCAGGGCGCAACACCCGCACCTGTTATTCGTACCGCAAAGTTTTCCATCGGCAACCTCAACGCACCCCAGTACGTCGCCGGGCTGCCTGCCGATCAGGTTTTCTTTTTTCTCGTCAGTCAGATAGGCCCCGACCTGATTCACGTTCTCGACGCTTCCGTCTTCCTTAAGAAGCATCATGACGAGAGGAGAGGAATCGAAGATCGCGTTAAGGCTTTCAGTCTGCTCCTTGAGGACCGTTTCCGTTCTCTTGCGCCCGGATATGTCGCTTATGAGCCCTATGGCTTTTTTCGCCCTTCCGTCGGGACCGCGTTCGATAACCTGCCCCATCGTGCTTACCCAGAACCAGCCCCGCCCTTCCCCAAAGTAGCGGAATTCGTTGTTCCAGCTGTCGGCCTTTCCTTCAATCGCGTTTACCGAGTTTTCCCTGACCGTCGGCAGGTCGTCGGGATGCACTTTTGCATAGAACCTGGCTGTTTTCGTCTTTCCGAACCTGTCGACCTCAATCCCCTTTGTGCGCAAGTCGGCGCCCTGCGTGGTATAGAAGGTGTCGGTTTCGCCGTCCCACGCCCAGATGTCGAAATGGCCGCTTTCGAGGGCCATGGCGAGCTTGTGGGTGCGCTCGTCCACCAGTTGCTCGAGATGCTCCTGATATTTTTTCAGTTCGATTGAATTTTGCCGGTGTTCCAGTTCCTGGGCGACTTTTACCGCCACGATTTTAAGAATGGACTCGACGAGCTCGGGCTTTTTTATTGGGGCCTTTCCCATTACCCCCACAAGACCGAAGGGTTTGCCTGCGGAGTTGAGCAAAGACACGGCTGCGTAGCTTTTCGCCCCCATCTTGTTTATCAGAACGTCCTGCGGGAACATCAGCCGGAGACCTTTGGGATACGTGCAGCTCGGCATTCCGAGGGCGATTTCGTTTGGAGTTCCCGCCAGGGCGTATTCAAAATTTTCAGCCGTCCGGCCGTCGTTGAATATGCTGACCGTGCGGGCTCTTTCGCTTTCAGGAATGAGCTCGTGGACGAAGGCGCATTCCACGCCGAGAGTCTCGCAAAGATATTTAACGAGCGAGGCCAGGAAATTCTCTTCTTCGCCGCCGTTTCCGCACATGGCGATAAAGCGGAGGGTATCGTTAATCTTCCGCCTCTCGGTTACATCCGAGCATATCCCTTCGAGAGAGATTACCTTTCCTTCCCTGTCGAAGATCCCCTGCCCGGTTTCCCGGACCCATTTTATTTCTCCGTCGGCGGTCCTGATGCGGTAAGTGAGCTCGAATTTCCGCTTTAGCGAAAGGGCCTTTTGAACCTCGTTCCAGACATCCTCCCTGTCCTCGGGCAGAATTACGTCGTTGTACCGGACTTGCCCCCCGGTGAAATCCGCCGGGCCGTACCCCGTCAACTCGATAGAGCCCGTGCTGGCGAAGGTGATTGGCCATTCTTTTTCGTTAAGGCACCTGTAGACCATGGCCGGTAGATTGTCCATCAGAGTCGATAGTTGACGCTCCCTTTCCCTCAGGGCGTCGGCGCCTTTTTTCCTCTCGGTGACGTCCTGTATAGTCCCAAGGGTGATTGTCGCGATTCCTCTTTCGTCGTATTTCGTCTCGCCCCTTTCGTGAATGTATTTTATCCGCCCGTCGCCGAAAAGAACCCGGTGGGTTATGTCGTAAGGCTTTTTTTCCTCGACGGATTTATTGAAGGCGAGAGTCACCTCTCTTCTATCGTCGGGGTGGACCCTGTCCAAAAAGAATTCGAGCATGTTTCCGGAGCTGGCGGGGGAGAGTTCCAGAATGCGGAAAACCTCGTCGGAAAAGATCATTTTTCCGGTAAACAGGTCGAGCTCCCAGCTTCCGATTGAAGCCATTCTCTGGGCTTCCTTAAGCCTTTCACCGCTTTTCTGAAGCGCTCTTTCGGCGAGTTTGCGCTCGGTGACGTCGGCGATGACCAGGGCGAATTTCCCCTTTTCCGGGCAGTAGACCCGCGTCTCGTAGTACTTACCGAGGTCCGCGAAATAACTTTCAAAATCGCATGGTTCCCCCAAAAGGGCGACTCTTCCGCAGGTGTCGATCAGGTTTTCATCGATGTTTGGAAAAGTCTCCCTGGCGGTCCTGCCGATCAGTTTTTCGGCCGGGAAGCCCGCGATTTTTTCAAAGGCCGGATTCACCTCAAGAAAACGGTAGTCGGCCGGGGAACCATCGTCGTCAAGAATCATCTCGTGGAGGGCGAAGCCCGGAGTCATATTATCGAAGAGCGTTCTGTACTTCGCCTCGCTTTTGCGCAAAACGTTGTCCCTGTTCGCCGCCTGCCTCTTTTGTACGAGCAAAAAAACGATTAGCCCGGCCTGAATGGCAAGAAACCCGGTAAAAGGGATTGCCAGGGATTTGTGTTCAAAAAAGAAGGTATATTCATTCAGGGAGGAGCAGGACAAAGTCAGCCCGGCTACGGCGAAAATCGTCGCTACCGATAAATTCCGGAACAAATCGAACGACTTGTTCACCGGACTGCTCCGGGGTTTCCGGTATCAAAACCGTTTTTCACTGCGAAATTTCCTTAAGGCGTCTGCGGTCATGACATCTCCGTTGATAAAAGCCTCCAAGATTGCTGGTTATTTCCACTTAACCCTTATAAATAGATTACAGCAGACAACGGATAAGGCGACCTTGTTCCATAATTTTTTAAAAGTGTGCGGTCATGCGCTTTACGCCTTCCCCGCCGCTAAAAACATCTGGCTACCTTTGCCGGGAAGTGATAACTATTTCGGTTCCATTCTTGCGGTATTTTTTTATGGTATGAAAAATTGAAAAGAGACTCCGAATTACGTTTCGCCAGATTTCTTGACAGTTTGCTGGGCAACCTCCTCTTGAGGACGGCTCCGCTGCTTTTGCCTTCCCCGAAGAAGGCCCGTCCGGTCGCCGATGAGGTAAAGAACATTCTCCTCATCAAATTTCACGGCATCGGCAACATCGTCATGATTCTTCCGGCGCTGCGAGCCCTGCGTAAGAGATTTCCGGGGGCGCGGATAGACTTCCTGACCCTTGACACCAACAAAGGGATACTGGCGGGCACGAAGGGCCTTCACGAAAGCCACTTTCTCGCTTCCGACACGATCGTGGATTTCCTTTTTTCAATGAAAAAAACCCTGCCGGTTTTAAAGGCCGCCAATTACGATCTGATTATAGACTTCGAGCAGTTCGCGAACATCTCGACGCTGATAAGCGCCCTGCTCGGCGCGCCCGAGAGGGTCGGTTTCGCCGCGCACGGCCCGTCCAGAGTAAAGGTCTACACGAAAGCCGTACCTTACGAGGAAACGGCCCATATGTGGCGGATCTTCATGAGGCTCGCCGAAACCGCGGGCGCTTCCCCGGACAACCCCGAGCGCGAGATAGACCTGACGGACAGTCACATGGCCGAAGCCGCAGCCCTCGAAAAAGAGGCGGGCATCTCGCCCTCCGACGTGATGGTCGTGATGCATCCCGGTTCCAGCAGCAACCTGCCGATACGCAGGTGGCCCTCGGAGCGCTTCGGATACCTCAGCGCGCAATTATTCCGGGAATTCGGAGCCAAAACCCTGGTAACCGGCATTCCGGGCGAAAAATCGATAATTGACGACGTGGTGGCGGCGAGCGAGAGCACAGCCTTCAACGCCGCGGGCAAACTCTCCGTAAAGGGGCTCGCCGCGCTTTGCCGCAGGGCCGAACTGGTCGTCTCCAACGACACCGCTACGGTTCACATCGCCTCGGCTATGGGAACCCCCGTAGTCGGCCTCTTCGGGCCGAACACCCCTTTCCTGTACGGGCCGGTGGGGAAAAGCGACGTGGTTTTCTATACGAAACCGCACTGCAGCCCCTGCCTGACCAACACCAACAGGAAGCTCTCCGGCTGCCGCAAACCCGACTGCATGCTGGCGATAGAGCCGGAAACCGTCTTTTCGGCGATTAAAAGAGAGTATTTTCCCTCCGGCAAGCTTATCTCCGGCCCCTTCAAGAAAAACAGGGACCTCACTACAGGCGGCGCATCCCCGGAGGGGGCACAGGTCTAGCATGGGTGTTTTACCGCTCCTGAAACTCGCGGGAAGGGTCCTCGCCTCCTCAAGAAGCCGCCTCGATTTCCCCTACAAGCTGAACTTCGCCCTCACCTGCAAGTGCAATTGCCGGTGCAAGAACTGCTTTATCTGGGCCAGGGAAGAGGACGAGCTTTCGACCGCCGAGATACGTAAATTTTTTGAGAAATCGAACCGCTTCTCCTGGGTGGACGTTACCGGAGGCGAGATATTCCTTCGAGAGGATCTGGACGAGGTTTTAGATATAATAATCGAAAATTGCAGAGCTTTGGCTTACCTGCACTTTCCCACCAACGGGACTATGCCGGAGAAAGTCTTCAGCACCGCTTCGCGGATTATTAAAATTACCGGGGCGAGCCTCGTCGTCACGGTGAGCCTCGACGGCCCGAGGGAGCTTCACGACGAACTTCGGGGGCTTCCCGGAACCTTCGACAGGGCTCTGGAAACCTTCCGGCTGCTGAAAACCCTGCCGGGAGTAGGCGTTTTTTTCGGCATGACCCTTTCGGAAAAGAACCTCGGGCTCTTCGAGGAGACGCTAAAAGCGGTCCGGGAAGTACTTCCCGGCGTTTCTCCGGTGGATTTTCATTTCAACATACCCCACCGCTCGGATCACTACTACGGTAACGCCGGAGTAACCCAGCCGGACATGGACGGGATAGCAAGGGAATTTGCGAGGCTCCACCGCCTTCGCCCCCTCGGCCTGTCGCCCCTTTCGGTCTTTGAAAGGCGGTACGCGGAAGGTGTCGGCTACTACTGCGGGACGGGAAAATCCCCGATCCCCTGCGCGGCTCTTTCGGCTTCGGCCTTCCTGAACCAGTCCGGCGTTCTCTATCCCTGCACCATCCTGAGCGAGCCCCTCGGAAATATCAGGGACTGCGCTTACGATCTGGAGACTCTCTGGAACCTCCCCTCCTCGAAACTCCTCTTTGACAGGATACAGAGGGGCGAGTGCCCCGGCTGCTGGACCTCCTGCGAAGCCTTCCCGGCGATAGGGCGAAGGCTCGCCCTGCCCCTCCCTACCGGAACGCGCACCAAAGCCGGGTAGGATGCGTTAGCGAAGCGTAACGCATCATTATCATTGTCGATTAATTGTTTGGTGCGTTACGCCGCTTCGCGGCTGACACACCCTACGCTTCTAAAACCGGATTCAGGTTTTGAAGAAGGGGCGAAAGAGAATATTCAGCTCCGCCTGGCAGTTGAGGGTGCAGCGCCTGCAGTTGGAAATCTCTTTCCGGCGCTCGGAAAATTTGCCGGAGTTCCAGAAGGTTCTGAGGTCTGTTTCCTTGACGTTTCCCTCGGAGATATTCCAGTTCATGTAGGGAACGCAGGTGAAAATCTCTCCGAAAGAGTCCACGGTGAGTGAGTTGTAGCCGGAGTAGCACTTGAGGGGCGAGGGCTTGCCCCTGAAGGTCGGCTCGAAGAGCTTAAGCATGCCCGCCGAATTCTCTATTTTCGCCCCCTCCTTTTTCCTCCGGAGAAGAGTTTTGCCTGCGGCGACAAGCTCTTCCCGCGCCTTTTCGTCGGGAACGAGCTCCTCCTCGCCGGTGAAGTTCTGCCTCGGGATGAATTCGACCACGTCTATGCCCCATGATTCGCCCTCTTCGAGCAGCGCCTCAACCTCGTGGCAGTTCTTCTCCTGAACGACGCAGACGGCTTTCAGGCGTGGTCCTTTCCCCGCTTCCCTTCTTAACTTCGCCATCAGTTTCAGCGCCCCCACGGCCTTTTCATGGGAGCCGGGCACGCCGCGTATCGAGTCGTGAGTCTTCGCCGTCGCGCCGTCCACCGAGATGTTCAGCGAATCGACCCCCGCCTCCAGCACCAGCCTCGCCCTCGCCTCGTCCAGAAGGGTTCCGTTGGTGTTGAGGTGGGTTATCATCGAGAGTTTTTTCGCGTGGGCCAGAAGCTCGAAGATGTCTTTTCTGAGAAGGGGTTCGCCGCCGGTGAAGCCGACGCCCAGAATGCCGAGAGCGGCCATCTGGTCGAGCACTTCCTTCATCTCCTCCGTCGAAAACTCTTTTCTTCCGGCCTTTTTCAGCTCCGCCGAGCGTGGGGGAAGGTCGCACATGAGGCAGTCGAGGTTGCAATTGTAATTCGTCACCAGCGTCCCCAGGATGGGGCCGCAGAGGGGCTTTTGGGCCGCCATCGAAAGGTGGGTCGCGAGGTAGCGCCAGGAAAGGGAGGTCAGCCACAGCAGGCGGCCGCCTTTAAGGTTTTTCCAGACGAAATCGAGGTAGATTTTTCTGAACAAGGATGTTTTGTCCGCGCCTTTTAAAGGTTTATTTCTTGCTCTTTTTCAGCCAGTCGGCCGCCAGCTTTTTGGCCTTGTCGATCTGGGCCTGCGACATCTCTTTTCCAGCCAGGTTCTTCATGGAGTTGACCTGATCCAGAAGCATTCCCCGCGAATAGAGAATCGGCGTCACGTCTTCCCAGTCGCCTTTCGGTTTCGCGGCTTTCGCCTCTTTCAGGGTCGCGGCGGAAACCTCATACCACATGTAGCCCCTTATCGGGTCTTTCGGCTTCCCGAGCCCATCGGCGTAAACCTTCCCGAGCCCCGCCTGACCGACGGGATTTCCCTTGTTGGCCGCCTTTTCAAGCCATTTGAAGGATTCCTTGTAGTCCAGAGGTACGCTTACCCCCTGACCATAAAGATACCCGAGTCCGGCCTCGGCGAGCGGGTTGCCCTTCTGGGCGGCTTTTCTCAGATATTTCTCGGTCTTGGCGACGTCCGGCTGAAACCCCATTCCGATGCCGTAGAGCACGCCGGTGGTCACCTGCGCGTACTCGTTCCCCAGTTCGGCGGATTTTTGAGCCCATTTCGCGGATTCGGCCATGTTCATCGGCGCTTCTTTCCCCTCCCCGTAGATCCGAAAGAGGCGAAACTGCGTCTTTAAATCCCCTTTGTCGCCCTGCGTCCGGAGATTTTCCAGCTCTTCGCCGGGAAGGTAGGTAGGGAGAACCGGAGCCGGAGCCGCCGGGGAGGCCGGTATCGCCTTCTGTGCGGCCAAAGCCGGAAGGGCGATACATAAAACCGTTAGAGCGAAAAGTAAAATACCTGCAATGCGTTTCAAGGCGGTCAATCCTCTTTCACAGATGGTAAATTCCTGCCGACGGAGAGGTTACCCCTTCCGGCGGTGTTAAGAAAAGCGGGTTTTGGGGTCGGGTCAAAGTTTCTTCCAGGGGAATTTCCGGATCGCCTCCCGCAGGTCTGAAACCTTTGTGTCCAAAGCCGGTTTTCCGTAGCGGAGGCGCGAGTAAAGCTCGCCTATCTCCCCCGCCTCTCTTGAAACTCCCGGTCTTGCGGTTGCGACCCTCGCGGTGAAGTCCCTCGGTCCTTCCCTTGGGTTGCGGCCCAGGCCGCGCCTGTCCAGCCGTTTTACCCATCCCCTCCAAAGCCTCTCGGCCGGGTCCAGCCGCGCTCTCTCCCGTATCGCGTAGAGAACTGCCACCGCAAGGAGCCAGAGGAAAAGGAGCGCGAGGGAGATCGAAAGGAGAAGCGCCCTGCTCGCTCCTCCAGCCCCGAGAGAGCGTAAAAGCTCTCTTTGTCTGGAAAGGTCGTAACCTACGATCCAGCTGTTCCACCAATCGCCGAAGGAATAAAAAGCCAGACGCATCTTCCCCGCGAAACCGCTGAAATAATCGCCGCCTTCCATACCGAAGCGAATACCGCCGCTTTCAAGGGAGGCCGCGACGTCGATCGGCCTTGTCAGCCTCTCGGGACTGACCACCGCCGTGGGATCGACGCGGACCCACCCCCTTCCGGCTATCCACGCTTCGTTCCAGGCGTGGGCGTGTTCCTGCAAAACGAGAAGATAATTTCCGCCCGGACTTTGCTCCGCGCCGAGATACCCGGTCACCACCCTCGCCGGTATTCCCGCCCCGCGAAGGAGCGCCCCCAGCGACGCCGCGAAGTGCCCGCAAAACCCCTTTCTTTCACCGAAGAGAAACCCGTCGATAAAATCACCCTGATACTCCGGCGGCGCAAGGGTGTAGAGAAATCCCCCCTCCTTAAAGAATTTGAGAATCCTTTCCAGTACCTCGTTGTCGTCCGCGCCCCCCTCCCGGAAGCTTTTCGCAAGTTCCAGAACCCTTTCGCTCAGGTTTTCGGGCAGCGCCAGTTGTCTGTTTTCCTCCTCGCGGGTCAGTGGAAAATACCCGGTCTCGGGCGACGATACCGCTGTGTAGTCGATTCTCTTTCTGTTTCTGTCGCGGGAGCGAAGGGTGCCGTCACGCCCCGGATAGTTTACTGAATTCGCCGAAAGAGGCCTGTCGAGAGCGAAGAGCCACCTCTGGTTGCTGGGCTCCAGCGAAACCCTCTGGACAATCTCTCCGGCCTTCGGGATTACCGGTTCCGCGGCCGGAGGTTCGTCTTTTTTCGTGCTCTTCCAGGTATTGCCGTCGAAGTAATCGAATACCGGGCCGCGCCAGTAAAGCACCCCCGCCTCCGCAAGTCCGGTTTCAATAGTCGCGGTAAAGGCCGCCTCGTCGCTCTGGCTAAGTTTTGTGATGTTTCCCGGCGTCAGTTCCTCCGAAAGTCCGGTCATGGCGGAGCGGTTTGAGGAAAGCACCCACAGCGGGCCGCCGTGGCGCGGGAAGATGACGAAGAGAAGAGCCGCTACGGGCAGAGAGTAAAAAAGCATCCGGAGGGCTATGCGAAGATTCGTCCCGGCTGTCCTTCCCCCCGTTTCGTCGGCGTACTCGACGAGGACAAAGGTGAAAAGCGCCACCAGAAGGAGCATCCAGAGGCCGGTCAGGGGGGACTGCCCGGTCAGAAACCTCGTGGCGACTATGACGTAACCCAGAAGCACGACTATCGTACGGTCCCTCCGGGTGTTCATCTCGTAAAGCTTCAGGATGCACATGGTGGAGAGGAGCATGAAAGCTCCGGGGCCGCCGAAAAAGGGGCGGAAACCGAAGATCGCCCATCCCGAGCAGAGGATAGTCGGCAGGAGCAAAATTTTTCTTCCCGGCAGGGGCATTTCCCTTAGCGCCAGCAAAAGGCGAAGGACGAGGAGAGAGCCGAAGACAAGGGAAATCCAGAGGGGAAGTGCCGAGGAATGGGGAAACCACGCCAGCCCGAGACCGGCGAGGAGCACCGCCAGCGGCCGTACGGGATCGGGAGCGCGGGGAATCACAGGCCGTAACCCGCCAGCGCCGAAAGGCAGCGGCTTTTGTGCGCCGGGCCGCCCCCCGCCGGGATCGAAACGCCGGGAAGGTTGAGACGGTAGTGGAGGCGCGCTTTTTCGGCGTCCAGTATCCATCTGCAAAGCACCCGAAGCCTGGCCTCTTCGCCCATCCCCTTAAGCGAGTTGAAGTCGAAGAGTAAAACGCCAGCCCCCTCCCCGTGGAATTCCTTGACCGAAAGGGTGCCGCTTCTAGCCGAACTCTTCCAGTGGACCCTGCTGAGCGAATCTCCCGGAACGTAGTCGCGCAGCCCCGCGAAATCCTCGACCCCGCGTTTGGCCTGCCTTCCGCTCTCCTCGCCCGAAACCGCCTCGCCCGCTTCCGGAAGGGGCCTCGGAGAAGAGGGAGAAGGGTAGACGACGGCGACGGCGGTGAAATTCAGGGGCGACCAGGCGCGGAAAAGGCGCATCGGGTGTCCGGTTTCGAGCGTAATCCTGCCCAGCGGCAATATCCCTCTTTTCGCCGTATCGACCGTCATGGTGCTATTTGTAGCGCCTTTGGGACAGTCGAGGACGATACGCGGACCACTGCCGGAAATTGTGAGGCTGTAGCGGTCGGGTCCTTCGAGATTTTCGATCGATACCTTGAAATGGGCGGGCGAACCCGCGAAGACCGGGGGCGCGTCGTAGACGGTCACCGAGAGCCCCGAGAGGTTGCGGTGGGTGTGAATCATCCCCATGAGGGCTATGCCCGCGATGAGGAAGGCCAGAATCATCCCCAGGCTGGTGTTGTAGTTGGCCGAGCCGAGGATAAGCGCGAGCACGATGAAGCCGCAGGCCACCCCCTCGCCGGTCGGAAGAAGGTAAATCCTGTGGCGGTCGAGGATTATCGGCCCGGGTTCGGCTTCTCTTTTCGGGAGAAGGTTTTCCAGCTTGAAGCCGCGCACTTTTTCGCCCCGCACCGTGTTTCAGTCCTTTAAAGTCAAACCGGAACCGCCTTGATGAGTTCCCCGATATCCGCTTCCGCGCCCTCCCCTTCGGCGAGGTGGAGGCGATGACCGGCGACGTAGGGCAAAACCCCCTGAATCTCTTCGGGGCCGACGTAATCGAGCCCGTCCAGCAGCGCCAGAGCCCGCGCCGAACGGATTACCGCCGCCCCGCCTCTCGGTGAGAGGCCGAACCGGTACTTCCGTGAGTTGCGCGTGTAATCCACCAGCCTTCTGACGTAATCGAGAAGGTTATCCGAAACGTGGACTCCGTCAGCGGCCCGCTGGAATTCCTCGACGCCGCCCGGTCCGGTGCAGGGTTCCATACCTTCGAGGGCGAGCCTCCTGTCCGGCTCCCTCCAGAGCCTTCTCTCGGCTTCGGCGTCGGGATAGCCGAGGCGAAGGCGCATGAGAAACCTGTCCAGCTGGCTCTCGGGCAGCGGAAAGGTTCCCGCCTGATCTTCGGGGTTCTGGGTGGCCATCACGAAAAAGGGGCGCGGCAGGGGCCTCGTGGCGCCCTCAATGGTGACCTGACGCTCCTCCATCGCTTCGAGGAGGGCGCTCTGGGTCTTGGGGGTAGCCCGGTTAATCTCGTCCGCGAGGACGACCTGCGAAAAGATCGGGCCGGGATGGAAGACGAACGCCCCTGTGTTTCTGTCGAAAGTGCTGACTCCGAGAATCTCGGCGGGCAGAAGGTCGCTGGTGAACTGCACCCTCGAAAACCCGAGCCCCAAGGCTTTCGCGAGCGCCTGCGCCAGGAGTGTCTTGCCGACTCCCGGCAGGTCTTCGATGAGAAGGTGGCCCCGGGCTATAATGCAGGCCAGAGCCAGCTTGATCTGCTGCTCTTTTCCAAGCAGGGATTCCCCCACCCGCTTTTGAACGCAAAGAAGTCTGTCTTTCATAAAGCCATCAGCTCCGGTAATGGTTTTTTCAGGCAACAGAGCAAGTATACCTGCCGGAACACGGCGCGGATAAACGAAAAAAGCCGCAAGGCGGGCTTGCGGCTAAAGGCTTTTTCAGAGACTTTTTAAAAAACGTCGCGAGAACCCCGGTTTCAAGAGACGTGCAGCGAAAGCCAGGCGGCAGGGCTCCCCAAATGCGGCAATCTATTTCGGCGAAGGGCAAGGAGTCCGCAGGGCGCGTGGTCGCAGGCAGTAGCGTCACTACGACGGGAGCGCCCGAGAAACGACGCAACCATTCGCCGAAAGAGGAAGCCGCGGCTGTTAATCGAGTACGTGTTTCGGAAGCACAAAAGCCGTCATCTCGCCCTCCATCACCGGCTGCCCCTCGACGGTGACTGTAACTTTCACGATGCGCTTCTTGCCCTCGGCGCTGGTCACCTGAGCCTCGGCCCGCATCGTCTGACCCGCCGTGACGGGGCGAAGGAACCTTACCTGCGAGGAACCGAGAACCACGTTGGGGTCGTTGACGGCGACCATGACGGCGTAATCGGCGAGGCCGAAGGTAAAGCCGCCGTGGACGAGCCCCCGCTCGTCGGCGCACATCTCCGGGGTCGCCTTTAGGGTGGCTATCGCATTTTCAGGCTCGACGCATTCGATTTTGCCCACGAGGGTAGGACTGATCTTGAGATGAGTCATCTGTTTCATAAGTCCTTCTCCTGATTAGTATTGTGAGCGAAACATCCTTGAAAGCTCGGAAAGCTTTTTCAAAACGTCCACCGTGTCCTCGACCGAGAGGCTTCCCATGCCGCAAGATGGCGTGAGAAGGCACTGCCTGCGCAGAAGATCCAGCGGAATGCCTTTCTTCTCGAAAGCCGAAAACCCCTCGTTCAGTTTTTTCAGGAGATCCCCGGCGCTTACCTCTTTAATCTCCGGGCTCGTGGGAACGATGCCCCACGCGAGCGCGCCGCCCCTATCCATGAAGGACTTCGCCTTGTCGGCGTAGAGCAGCATCTTTTCGACATAGTTGAAGGCGTCGAAGTTGACGATTCCGACTCCGCTGTCGAAGAGCAGCTCCCAGTCGGTGTTGCCGCAGCAGTGGATTCCCGAGATCGCGCCCGCCTCGTCAAGAGCCTTTAAAGACGGCTCCCACAGGGAAAGCACCGTTTCTTTGTCCAGCGTCGAGAAGGCGGAGCCGAAAACCTCCATCACCGGTTCGTCGAGGAAGATCACCACCGGAACGCCGAATCTTTCAAGACGCCTGACCTGCCAGAGGGCGTTTTTAGCTATCTTAACGGCGACGGCCTCGCGGAAGGTCTCGTCGTTGACGAGTTCCCTGCCGTTTTGGTCTTTAAGGCCGGAGGCGAGGGTTACCGGCCCGGTGACGTGGCCCTTTACGAATTTCAGGTTTTGGGGGCGTTCTTTTTCGAGGATTTTCTCGAAGGCGTAAAACCCCTTCGCCCTCTCCTCAGGCAGAGAAAAACCTTCGAGGCTCCCCGAAAGTGCTTTTTCGTAAAAGGCCGGAAGCTCCGACTGCCCCTTGCCGACCGTGTCTACCCTTTCGGAGCCGGAAGTTTCTACCAGACCGGGGAATCCCTCGACGTACTGCTCCGTCATGCCTTCCAGGCGGCTGAGTCTCGGAAGCTGCGGCCAGAAGGGGCACTCGGGGAGGTATTTGAGAACGGTTCTTACCGCCTCCTCGGGGTCTTTGAAGGGAAAACTTCCAATGCCCGTCGCGATTCCGTTCGGTTCAAATCTGGTTTTCACTTTTTGGACTCCTTTTTCGCCTTGGCCTGCTTTATCCGCTCCTCGCGCCGGAGTCTCCCCTCTTCAAATCTCTTTTGCTCCTCGGGGGTCTCCGTAATCAGTCCCGGCACGGGTAGAGGCCGCAGCTTGTCGTCAAGAGCGACGAAGGTAAGGTAAGCGGAAGCTGTGTGGCGGACAACGCCGGTCCTGAGGTTCTCCGCCTCTACCCTCACCCCGACCTCCATGCTGGTTCTGCCTACATAGTTCATCGAGGAGTGAAGGGTGATGAGGTCGCCCACGTAGACCGGCTCGTGAAAGTCGAGGCGGTCGATGGAGACCGTCACTACGTTGGAGCGCGCGTGGCGCATAGCGACGGCGGCGGCCGCGTCGTCGATTATCTTCATCACCGTGCCGCCGTGGACGTTTCCGGCGGGGTTGGCGTCCTGCGGCTGCATGATGCGGGCGAGGATCACCTGGGTTTCCTTGACGGTTTTATTCTGCGAAGCCATCAGTGGACCTCGTCGCTTCCGGGGACGTTTGCCGCCCCTTCGGCTTCCTGCCAGAATCTTCTCTCCATCTCGTTCAGGAGGGGCGCGAAGGTGGAACGGTCCTTGGCGGACATGACTATCGCGTTCTCCTTGCGCCCGAGTTCCTCGGCAAGCTCCCTGGGCAGCCGGTCGGCCTTGTTGAACACCAGTATCACGGGCTTCTGGCCGAGGCCTAGCTCGCCGAGAAGCGCCTCGACGGAACTTATCTGCTTTTCGTAGGCGGGGTTAGAGATATCCACCACGTGAAGGAGGAGGTTCGCGTCGTCAAGCTCCTCCAGCGTGGCCTTGAAGGCCCCGACGAGCCCCTTGGGGAGGTCGCGCAGAAATCCGACGGTATCGGTGATTATGACCTCGCGCTCCTTAGGGAAGCGCAACCTTCGCGTGGAGGTGTCGAGAGTCGCGAAGAGAAGGTCCTCGGTGAAGACATCCGAGGCCGTCAGGGCGTTGAGAAGCGTGGATTTTCCGGCGTTGGTATAGCCAACTATCGAGACTATGGGAACTCCCGCGCGGGTCCTTTTTTTTCTGCGTTCCACTCGGCCCTTCGAGAAGCCTTCGAGGCGCTTTTCAAGCTGGGATATTTTGTCGCGCACCTTGCGCCTGTCCATTTCCAGCTTCGATTCGCCGGGGCCTCTTCCGCCCACGCCGCCCATAAGGCGGCTCATAGAGATGCCCTTTCCGGCGAGGCGCGGCAGAATGTAGCGGAGCTGCGCCAGTTCGACCTGTATCTTGCCGTCCGGCGTGTGGGCGCGCTTTGCGAAGATGTCCAGAATGAGCTGGGTGCGGTCGATGACGCGCACGTCGGTCAGCTCGGAGATGGCGCGGGCCTGCGCGGGGGTGAGTTCCTGATCGAAGATCAGAAGATCTACCCCTTTCTGGAGGGCGGAGGCTATGACCTCTCGTATCTTTCCCTCGCCGAGCAGAAAGCGCGGGTTCGCCTGCCGGGGTTTCTGGACGACTATGTCGGCTACCTCGACTCCGGCGGTCCTGCAAAGCTCTTTGAGCTCTTCGAGGCGCTCCTCTATCTCCGCCTTGGGAAGAAGTGAGACGTGGACCAGAATCCCTCTGTCCGCGCCCTTTACCTGCCTGGTTTTCTCCTGCTTCGAGGTTATCTCGTCGCCGAGGGCGGTTATGAAAGCCCCGAAATCGAGGCGGATTCCGTAAAAGCTCTCGGGCTTCGAGACCTTATAAGTCTCACCCTCGGGGTTCTGGGGCAGAAGGTGCGCAAGGTGAATCGTCTCGGGCCGCCCCTCCCCGTCGATTGTCAGCGCAGCCATAGTATCAAGGCGAAGGAGGGTGAGATCGGCGATGTCGTCCTCGCTCAGCCCCTCTCCCCGAAGGTGGGTGTGGACGCACCGAAGCTGCCGGAGCTTCCCCCTGCCGAGGCTGTAGCTGGAGAGATCGGGAATGACTATCCCCTCGTCGTCGCCGATGATGACGTGCCTGACCTCGCCCTTGCGGTCGATGAGCACCCCAACCTGCCTGCCCGTCTCGCGGGAGATGCTCCCGATGTGCTGGGCGAGCTCGGCGGTTATCAGCTCCGCAGGGGGGACCCTCCGCCGGTAGGTGCGTTCGAGGGCGTATATCTGGCTCTTTTTTAAACCCGTGAGGTTGCCTTCGACGTTAGGAATGGCTCTGTCCTTTCTTAGGGCTTATCCGTAAATAAAACCTTCGTTCTCGCATCCGGCTTTTGGCCCGCTTTTGCCGCTCATCAATCGCAAAACCTCGCCGTAGAACAACTACGCCTGCGGTTTTGCTCAGTCTTCGCGACAAAATCGCTCTCAAA
>SCTA01000026.1 GCA_004322275.1 bacterium | reverse complement strand
GCCACGGTTCGCCAGAACGCGGGTTATCGCCGCCGTCAGCGTCGTCTTGCCGTGGTCAACGTGCCCTATCGTCCCGATATTGACGTGAGGCTTAGTCCTCTCAAATTTTTCCTTGGCCATGACCATACCTCCTGGTTATCTCGGACGCGGTTAGTTTTTTAACCACCGCCCTGGGGCCGGGCCCGCCGGCCGTCCCGATGGTATCTGTTATTGTTATCTTCCCGCCAAAAGCGGCGGCTTTAAATTTCTTTGTAGCGCCGAAACTGCATGCAGTAGGTGGCGCGTCCCTTTGTTCTGGACCGAAGAGAGGTCGCGTATCCGAAGAGAGCCGAGAGGGGCGCCTGCGCCCGTATGACTCTTGAATCCGCCCTCTGGTCCATCCCGCCGATCCTGGCCTTCCTTGCCGACAGATCGGAGAGTATCTCCCCTATCGCTTCCTCGGGGCCCGTAACTTCAAGATCCATATAGGGCTCGACCGCGTGCGGTCCGGCAGCTTTCAGGGCGTTTTCAGCGGCCATCTTCGCCGCCACCGTGAGAGAACCGCTGTCCTCTTCGCTTCCCCAGGTCTTTACCGCCGTGACTTTCGCCTCGACACCCGTCATCGGAAGATTCTCAGCCACCCCTCTTTCGAGGGCTTCGGAGATTCCCGCCGCCAGAGCCTCCCTCGCTTTCGCGGTCAACTCATTTGCGGCGCGGGTTTCTATGGACCATCCGGCTCTGCCCTCTACGGGCTTCACCGAGACTTTTACTTCGGCTCCGAAGGTCTCGCCTCCGGCGCTTCGTTCAAATTTCGCTTCGCCTTCGGCCTCGCGCCCTATCGTTTCCCGGCGCTCAACTCTCGGCTTTCCGACCACCGCCTCGACCCGGCTCTTTTTTTCGAGCCTCTCGATTACGACTTCGAGGTGCAGCTCGCCCATTCCGCCGAGGAGTATCTGACCGGTTTCCGCGTCCAGCCTCATCGTGAGAGAGGGGTCTTCGGCGACCAGTTCAGACAGAATCTTTTCAAGTATCTCGCGGTCCGCTTCCGCCTTCGGTTCTACCGCCACCGATACTACCGTCCGGGGCGATTCGACCCGCTCCAGCGCCACCTCGGCGGTTTCCCGGGAAATAGTGTCTCCCGTTGCGAGCCCTTCGACTCCGGCCACCGCGGCTATGTCTCCCGCGACGGCCCCCTTCACGGGTATCGCCTCGTTCGCGTGCATCCGCACTATCTGCGAGAGGCGAATTTTTCTTCCCCCCGCCATCACCTCCTCGCCGGAGGCTACCGCGCCCGAGTAGACGCGAAACCAGGAGAGTTTTCCGAGCGCCGGGTCCGCCATGACCTTGAATATCAGGGCCGAGAGCGGTTCGCCGTCATCGGGCCGGAGCGTCGTCTCCCTACCCGTCTGAACCAGTACCGCCTTTGGGGGCGGAAGGTCCGCGGGACTCGGGAGGTAGCGGACGATCGCGTCGAGAAGCGGCTGGATTCCCTTGTTCTTGAAGGCGCTCCCGAAGAGCACCGGAACCGCTTCGAGCCTCAGGGTGGTCCGCCGGAGCGCTTCGATGATGCTCCCCGCTTCCACCTCGCCCCTTTCGAGATACTCCTCGAAAAAGGGTTCGTCCAGCTCGGCGAGGGCGTCCAGAAGCTCCTCCCTCGCCATTTCGGCCTCGTCCCTCATCTCTTCGGGTATCTCCCCCTCCTTCCATCTCATTCCCAGGGATTTTTCATCCCAGGTGAGGAAGGAAAGGGTCACGAGGTCGATTATTCCCTTAAACCCTCTGCCCGCTCCGACCGGCAACTGCACCGGCAGGGGGTTGGCGCCGAGGTTTTCGCGTATTTCCCCGACGACCTTTTGGTAATCCGCGCCTTCCCTGTCCATCTTGTTGACGAAGGCGATGCGCGGGACCTTGTATTTGTCGGCCTGCCTCCAGACCGCTTCGGCTTGGGATTCGACCCCTCCGACTGCGCAGAAGACCGCCAGCGCTCCATCGAGGACCCGAAGGCTTCTCTCCACCTCTATGGTGAAGTCCACGTGGCCGGGGGTGTCGATTATGTTAATCCGGCTCCCGCCCCAGTAACACGTGGTCGCCGCTGCCGTTATCGTTATTCCGCGGCTCTGTTCCTCTTCCATGTAGTCCATGATGGCCGTGCCTTCATGAACTTCGCCCAGTCTTTCGCTGACTCCCGAGATGAAGAGGATTCTCTCGGTTGTCGTAGTCTTCCCGGCATCTATATGGGCGGTGATGCCGATATTTCTGTATTTTTCCACGGGAGTGGTACGCATGGTCCACTCCTTGGATTACGTTTCAGCTTACCAGCGGAAGTGCGCGAAAGCCTTGTTGGCTTCGGCCATCGCGTGGGTGTCGTCGCGCTTCTTGATGGAAGAGCCGCGATCCTGCAGCGCGTCGAGTATCTCGGCGGCCAGCTTCTCCTCCATCGTCTTTTCGCCTCTGGCGCGGGCGTAGCCTACGAGCCAGCGGAGACCGAGGGAGAGGCGGCGGTTAGGGGCGACCTCGATCGGCACCTGATAGGTGGAGCCGCCGACGCGCCTCGACTTTACCTCTACGATGGGCTTTATCTTGTCGAGTGCGGTGCGGAAGGACTCAAGGCCGTTCTGCCCGCTCTTCGTCTCGATTATCTCAAGAGCGTGATAGACGATCGATTCAGCAGTGGACTTCTTGCCGTCCAGCATGATCTTGTTTATCAGCTTGCCCAGAAGCTCGTCGCCGTAGCGGGCATCCGCGACCTTGCGGGTGCGCTTGATGCGGACGACCTTGCGCGGGGCTTCTTCCGTTCTCTTTTTGAAGACCATCCCTGATTACTCCTACTTCGGCTTCTTGGCGCCGTACTTGGAACGTCCCTGACGGCGGTCGTTGACGCCGGAGGTATCCAGAGTTCCGCGAACTATATGGTAACGAACGCCGGGCAAGTCCTTGACGCGGCCGCCGCGGACCAGAACCACCGAGTGCTCCTGGAGGTTGTGGCCGACGCCGGGTATGTAAACCGTGACTTCCTTGCCGTTGGTGAGCCTTACGCGGGCGACCTTACGAAGAGCCGAGTTCGGCTTCTTGGGCGTGGTGGTGTAGACGCGCACGCAAACGCCCCGGCGCTGGGGACATGCATCCAGAGCGGGAGAAGCGGTTCTCGTCTTCACCTGCTGGCGACCCTTGCGTATCAACTGGTTAATGGTTGGCATGGAACCTTCCTTGCGAGTCTCGTCAGTTCAAAGCAACGCTAAACCCGTCCCCGCGAACGGGGTCCGGATATTTCCCTAAAAACTAATGTTCTTTTCTTCTGCGGGCCGCCGCGGGCCCTGCATGGACTACTTAACAGCCGGGCTGTTTGTCGGCTCATACCGGTGAAGCCTTGGTAGTGGAGCCGTTGGGGAGAACTTTCCCCCCATTTGAGGAGGTCGGATTTGTATCACAGCCAAATGAAACACTGCAAGATGTTTTTTTAGCTCGTTTGAATTTTTCTCAAAAAATTATGCCGGTTTTACTCCGCGCGGCAGTATCGTTATACGCCAAGACCCGCGCCCGAGAAACGACGCGGCCCTTCGCTTAAAAGAGAAAGCCGGTTATTTCAAAAAGTGCTTCAGCTTCTTGCTCCGCGTCGGATGACGGAGCTTGAGCAGCGCCTTGGCCTCTATCTGGCGTATGCGCTCGCGCGTCACGGCGAAATCCCTGCCTACTTCTTCCAGAGTATGATCCGATTTTTCGCCTATGCCAAACCGCATGCGAAGAACCTTCTCCTCCCTCGGCGTGAGGGTGGAGAGAACTTCCCGCGTCTTCTCCGCGAGATTCGCCAGAACGGCGGCCTCGTCGGGTGCGATAGCCTTCTTGTCCTCGATGAAATCCCCCAGATGCGAATCTTCCTCGTCTCCGATGGGCGTTTCGAGGCTGATGGGCTCTTTGGCTATCTTGAGGACCTTGCGCACCTTCGAGGGGCTCATGTCCATCCTCTCGGCTATCTCTTCGGGCTTGGGCTCGCGGCCCAGCTCCTGCACGAGATACCTTGAGGTGCGCACCAGCTTGTTGATGGTCTCCACCATGTGTACGGGGACGCGGATGGTGCGGGCCTGGTCGGCTATGGCGCGGGTTATCGCCTGACGTATCCACCAGGTCGCGTAGGTGGAGAACTTGTAGCCGCGCTGGTACTCGAACTTGTCCACCGCCTTCATAAGGCCGATGTTCCCCTCCTGTATCAGGTCGAGAAACTGAAGCCCCCTGTTGGTGTACTTCTTCGCTATGGATACGACGAGCCGCAGATTGGCTTCGATCAGCTCGCTCTTCGCTATCTTGGCGCGAAGCTGGCCGGAGCGGATGTCGGAAACCTTCCTGAAGAGGTCCTTGCGGGTGAGCCCCGTGATTATCTCGATATTTCCGAGCAGTTCGAGGTGGCGCACCACCTCCTTGCGGAGGCGCTTGACCTGGTCGGGGCGCATGTTCATGCGGTGGCAGACGTCGCGGAGACTGTGGCTGTCGTAAAGCGCGACGAAATCCCCCGGCGACATGCCGAGCGACCCTTCCAGCTTCTCAAGGGCCATTTCGGTGGCCCGCACCCTTTCGGTAAGGTGAAAGTACCTCTCGACAATCTTCTCGACCACCTGCTCCCGGAGGTTGAGGGAGCGAAAATGGGTGATCATCTGCTTTTGCAAAAGGCAGATCTCGTCCTTGCACTTTTCGACGCTCTCGCCCCTGGCTGCTTTCTGTCTAAGCTCGGCGCGGGCGATCTCGCAGCTGCGGATGTCCTCGATGGTCAGGATTATCTTTTCGAGGAGCGGGTCGAGCGCCACTTCAAGGACGGTTTCGGCGCTGGCTTCGATGGCGGGGGGCGGCTTTACCGCCTCCGCTTCCTCCTCTTCGTCCGGGGCGACGGCTATCTCCTCGAACTCCTCCTCTTCCTCGGATTCGATGTCCTCCTCGCCTTCCATGGTGTCAACCACGGCGCGAAGCACAAGCTCGCCCGTGCGGAGCCTGCGGCCAAGCTCCACCATCTCGGTCACTGCGAGAGAGCCGCTGAAGGCGGCGTCGAAAACCTCGTTTAGCCCCGCCTCGATGCGCTTGGCTATCTCCACCTCTCCCTCGCGGGTGAGGAGGGAGACCGAGCCCATCTCGCGCAGGTACATGCGCACCGGGTCGTTCGTCTTCTCGAAGAGGGTCTCGTAGTCGGTCGCCTCGTCCTCCTCTTCCTCTTCGGCGGCGGCGTCCTCCTCCTTGGCCTCTTCTTCTTCGCCGCCCTCGGCCTGCTCCGCCTGCTGCAGCTCTTCCCCGGCGGCGTCGTCGTCGACGACGGCTATGTCCAGGTCGCGGAACATCATGATCAATTCGTCGAGGCTCTCGGGGTCGACCATGTCTTCCGGGAGAGCGTCATTTATCTCCCTGAAGGTCAAAAAACCCCGATCCTTCCCCTCTTCGAGAAGGTCTTCGACAGCTTCCAGTCTGATTCTTGCCATTCGTAGCGGTCTCCAGATATTGTCGCCGATTCGTCCCGAATCAGGCGTTACTTATTTTTCGGTCGATTGCCTGTTTTTCCTTAGCCAAACGAGAATAATTTTCCCAGTCTTCATTTTCGCCGGCTTTTTTCATCTCTTCATTCAGCTTCGCCAGGATTTTTTTAAGCCTTCTTTTTTCCAGAGCGCCCGCCAGGGACTCGAAATCCCCCGGCACGTCCTCCATGACCAGGCCGGTCAGGAGATTCTGAAGCCGCGCGGGTGCAAGCTCGATGGGGAAGGATTCCGCGTCCTCCTCCCTCGGAGCGACGAAGAGGGCCAACTCCCTAAGATCCCCTCCCTCCAGCCACTTTTCTCCGCCAGCGTCCATAAAACTTCGCCTGGCTTCGAGGTTGTGGACGATAAGCCTCGCGAGCGCAAGCTCCTGAGGGTCGCGCTGCGCGGGGGGCTCCGGTTCGGCTTCGTCCCTGCGCACCGTTCCGGCGGATATTTTGGCCCGCATAAGGCGCTCTTCGACCCGGAGGGATTCGCAGGCCCTCTTTATATAGAGGTCGCGTCCGAGAGGGTCGTCCATAGCCGCGAGCGCGGGGGCAATCTCGCCCACCGCCGCGAGGCGGCCTTCGATGCTGTTGAAATCGTGCCTTCTTCGCGTAAGCTCCAGGCATACGTCGAAGAGGGAGACGGCCTTGTCTACAAGGGCGCCGAGGTCACCACCCTTCGCCACGAAACTGTCAGGGTCTTCGCCCTCGGGCAGGAGCACGGCGCGGCAAGGAAAGCCTTCCTTGAGAAAAATGTCAAGGCTTCTCTCCATCGCCTTTCTTCCGGCCGCGTCGCCGTCGTAGACCAGCACCGCCTCGTCTACGCGCCTTCTCATCGCCTCCACGTGATCGCGGGTGAGGGCCGTGCCGAGGGTGGCGAGGCACCCTCCGTAGCCCTTCTCCCGGAGCATGACCACGTCCATGTACCCCTCGACCAGTATCGCCCTCCCCGAGGAGCGCAGTTCCTGCGCGCCCTGAAAGAGGCCGTAAAGGACCTTCGACTTGTGAAAGACCTCCGATTCGGGGCCGTTGAGGTACTTGGGCTCGCCCTTTTCGAGTATCCTCCCGCCGAAGCTCACCGTCCGCCCGGCGAAATCGGTTATCGGGAAGATGAGTCTTTCCCTGAATCGGTCATAATAGCTCTCGTTTTGCCTTTTGACGAGTAGCCCCGCTTTTTCTCCGTACAAAAGAGGAATTTTTTTCTTTTCGAGGTATCTGGCGAGGTTGTCCCACCCCGCCGGGGCGCAGCCGACGTTGAAAAGCGCGCAGGTTTCGTCGCTGAGACCGCGCATCTTCGCGTACTTTCTCGCCTCTTCCCCCGCCCGCCCCTCCTCGAACTGGTAGCGGTAATACCTGGCCGAAAGCTCCAGTACGTCCCGCACCGCTTCCCTTTCCTTGCGGGAAGGCGCGTCCTCTTCCTGAGCGCCGCCCCTGGGCAGTTCGATGCCCGCCTTTTTCGCCAGCTCCTCGACCGCCTCGCGGAAGGAGCGCCCCTCCATCTCCATCAGGAAGGTGAAGATGTTGCCCCCCTTGCCGCAGCCGAAGCACTTGTAGGTGCCCCTCTCCTCGTTGACGGTGAAGGAGGGGGTTTTTTCGCTGTGGAAGGGGCAATGGCCCTTGAGGGTCTTCCCGGCCTTCTTCAGGGCGACGTGCGCGCCCACGATATCGGCGACCGAAACCCGGTCGCGAATCGTCTGAAGAATGTCTTCGGGAATCAGCACGGCAAATCCGCCTCCGGAGCAATGTGAGATAAGAACGTTTAGACGCGAAAAAGGCGCTCCCGGCTTACAGAACCTCTATCCAGGTGACCGCCTCGTTGTTCTCTTCGTTTTCGGCGCGGCGCACCCTCGGGGTGGCGGCGATCTTTTCGCGAATGGCCTTCCTGAGCGCCCCCGTGCCGTGGCCGTGGACCACCCGGAACCTGTCTATTCCCGAGACCAACGCCTTGTTCAGCGCCTTGTCGAAAGCCTCCAGAGCATCCTCGACGGTCATACCTATAAGCACTATGTCCGGGTCGCCCTTTTCGGCGGTGACCTTGACCCCGGCGGAGGGAAGCGAAATCTTCGCCTGCTTTTTCTCGCCGGAGGGCGCGCCGAGGTCTTCGACGGGGACGAAGAGCTTCATCGGGCCGACAGCAACCCTGACCTTGCCGCCCGAGACCTTGCCCTCGATTATCCCGTTCTTGCCGATGGACTTTACGAAGACTTTAGCCCCCTCGATTATTTCCTTCGGGGGCTTTACCCCCGCTTCCTCGGGCTTCGGCTTGGGAAAGCGCCTCTCGGCCTTCTCTGAGGCCTCCTCCAGCGCGCTCTGGGCGTCTTTCTGCTTTATCTTTTCCTCGGAGAGCTCCCGGACGACGCGGTTGAGGTCCTCGCGCATCTTCCGTATCAGCGCCATCGCCTCGCCCCTCGCGTCGGCCATCGCGCTTCTGCGCTCTTTTCTCGCCTCTTCGGTGAGTTCCTTTTGCGACCGAAGCTCCCGCTCCAGGGAGCGGTTAAGCTCCGCGCTCTTTTCGCGCTCAAGCCTCGCCTCGTCCCTGGCTTCCTCGATCTCCCGGAGGAGCTTCGCCGTCCCCTCGCCGGAATCGCCGGAAATAGAGCGGGCGCGGTCCAGAACCCTCGCGGGCAGCCCCATCCTCTCCGCCACGTCCAGCGCGTTGGAGGAACCGGCCTGCCCGTAGAGGAGGTTGTAGAGCGGCGTCCCCGTCTTCGGGTCGAAGGCCACCGCCGCGTTCAGGGCGTCCTTGCAACCGTAGGCGTAAGCCTTGAGCCCGTCGAGGTGGGTGGTCGCCATTACCCTCGCCCCTGTCCGCCGCAGCTCCTCCAGAACGGCAACCGAGAGGGCCGCGCCCTGCGTCGGGTCTGTGCCGGTGCCCAGTTCGTCGAGAAGGACCAGAGAGCCTTCGCCGGAAAGATCAAATATATCCTTCAACCGCGCCATGTGTGCGGAAAAAGTCGAGAGATCCTTGTCGAGGTCCTGCTCGTCGCCGATGTCGGCCAGCACCTCGGGGAACCACCCCACCTTCGCGCCTTCCTCCGCCGGTATGAAAAGCCCCGAGTGGGCCATCAGCACCAGAAGTCCGGCGGTCTTGAGGGCGACGGTCTTTCCCCCCGCGTTCGCCCCGGTGATGAGCAGAAGGTTTGTCCCCTCAGGGAGGTAAAGGCGTATGGGAACCACCTTCGCCCCCTCGCGGAGCTCCAGAAAGGGGTGCCTCGCACCTTTGACTTCCAGAACCGGCTCGTCGGCTATCTCCGGGCTCACGCAGCGGAGCTTCTGGGCGAAGCGCACCTTGGAGGAGAGCGCGTCTACCCTCGCGACGAGAGCTATCTGGGCGCGAAGCGCGGGCCCCGCCGCGCCGACCGCTATGGTGAGGGCGGTGAGTATCCGCCGTATCTCGGCGTACTCCTCCTCCATCACCTCGTTGACCCTGTTGTTGGTCTCCACGACCTCCAGCGGCTCGACGAAGACGGTCTGCCCCGAATTTGAATGATCGTGGACTATCCCATTAAGATACCCCCTAAAATCGGTCCTGAGGGGGATAACGTAACGGTTCGAGCGCTGGGTTATGAAATCGTCCTGAACGACGTGCTCGTACTCGGTGTCGCGAAGAACCCTCTGGAGTATCTTGAGGACCTTCGCACGAAGTTCCTTTATCTCGGCGCGTATCTTCGCAAGCGCGGGGCTTGCGGAGTCGAGTATCTCCCCCCTCGGTCCGAAGGTTCTCGCGAAACTCTCTTCGAGGCCGTAGAGAGGGGTCTGCCCCTCGGCCCAGACTCCCAGAGGTGAGGATTCCTTCCCCGCGTCCTCCAGATATTCGACGACCCTGGCCGAAACCACGACCGCGTCGCGGACGGCGAGGAGAGCCTCGGCGTCGAGGCAGGCCCCGGCGACGGCGGCCCTGTCAAGGTGCGCGTCCACCCTTTCCAGCCCCTCCACGGGGGGCCAGCCGAGGGTTTCCACCAGCGAGGAGAAAGCCTCGGACTCCGAAAGGCGCTCCCGCGCCTCGGCGGGGGAGGAAGCGGCGGAGAGCGCCCGCAGGAGGTCGCCTCCCTGCGGGGTCCGGGCCTCGCCCGCCAGCACTTCCAGAATTCTCAGGTAATCGAGTACGCGAGCCGCGTGTCTGTCCAATGAATTTCCGTTCCAAAATGGTTGATTAAAAGCAAATATTTCTAAGGTCATATACGGCACAGGATTTTGCCGTCGGGCGAGGAGCCCGCAGGGAGCGCGACCGAGTAGCGATGAAGCTCCGGCGGGCAGGGGCGCTTTCTTCCAAATCCGGCAAACTATTTCGGCGAAGGGCAAGGAGTCCGCAGGGCGCGCGGTCGCAGGCAGTATCGTTTATACGCCAAGACCCGCGCCCGAGAAACGACGCTGACCTTCGCCGAAAGAGGAAGCCGTGGAACGGAAAGGATGCGCCGGATATCAGCCGCCTAGGAGTGTACGCACCAGATTCTGGACAACCTTGCCGTCCGCTTTGCCCTTCACCTTCGGCATCAGCACCCCCATCACCTTCCCCATATCCTTCGGAGAAACCGCGCCGGTAGCCGCTATCGCGGCTTTCACTTCCGCCGCCACCTCTTCCTCGCTCATCTGCGCCGGGAGGTAGCTTTCGATGATCTTAAGCTCCTCGCTCTCTTTGGCGACGAGATCTTCGCGCCCGCCGGTCTTGAAGAGCTCCATCGCTTCCTTGCGCTGCTTGGAGAGGGTAAGAAGGACTCCAAGCGCGTCCTCGTCGGTAAGCTCGGAGCGCTTTTCCTTCTCCTTCTTCTGGAGGGCGTCCACTATGAGCATCAGCGCGCCCTGGCGGGATTTGTCCTGGGCCTTTCTCGCTGCGAGAAAATCGTCCTCTATCGTCTTTTTGATCTTCGACATTATAAATACCTCCCCGCCGCTACGTTCAGCGCGGCGCGACAAAACCTTTAACCCCCTTCTTTTCGAGGGATTCCTTGAAGCGCTGCGCCTCCTCCTTCGAGGAGAAGGAGCCGGACATCACCTTGAAGGCTCCGCCCACGGCCACCACCTCGGCTCTTATGCCGTTGTCGGCCAGGGTGGCGGTCATCCTCTCCGCGAGGGATCTGTCCTTGAAGGAGTTGATCTGGACGGCGTAGCTCCCCTTCGCGGCGGCGGGTTTCGGAGCCGAAGGCTGTTTGACCTCGGGGGCCGCAGCTTTTTGGGCCGCCGCCGGAGTTGCAGCCTGTGTTTTGGCGGGCTGCGCGGGAACCTTTGCCGTAGGTGTCTTTGCGCTCACGGGGGTTTCCTTGACCGTCTTCCCCTTTCCCTCTTCCTCCTCTTTCTCCGCTTCCTCTTCACTCTTGGCTGACTGCGCCCTCGCTGCGGCCAGCGCGGCCGCTGCTGCGGCCTCCGCGGCCTTCTTTTCCTCCCAGCGGGCTATGAATTCCGGCGGGGGCTCGATCTTGGTGGGCTTCGCGGAGGATTCTCCGTAGAAGGTCATGTCCACGGGCTTGAGGGGCTCTTTGTCCGCTCCCTCGGCCCTCGTGGTGAAGCTGTGGCTCTCGGGCCTGACCTGATTTCCCCAGATCGTCCTGCCGACCAGCATCCCCATCAGAAATATCAGCGCCGCCGTCAGGGCGACTCCGAAGAGGGTCGCCACGAGCGAGCCCTGATCGAGTCGTATCTCTATTCCGTCTTCGATTCTCCTGAGAATGCGGCGCATTTTCTCTTCGTCACATCGACTCGGGAGAACTGACTCCCAGAAGGGCGAGGCCGTTTACGATGACCCTGCTGATGGCGCTTATGAGGCAAAGGCGCGCAAGGCAAAGCTTTTGGTCGTCAACCAGAAAGCGGTGCTTGTTGTAGTACTGGTGAAAACGGGCCGCCAGATCCTGGAGGTAATAGGCGACCTTGTGCGGTTCGAGGTAGAGCGCCGCCCCCTCCACCACCTCGGGGAAGTAGTGAAGAAACTTGATTATTTCCAGTTCGTCCTCGGTGACGAGGGGGGAAAGATCGGCGGCGGCGGCCCCGGGGACCTCTATCCCCGTGGTTTTCGCCTCACGGAGCACGCTTCGGATGCGGGCGTTGGCGTACTGCACGTAAAATACCGGGTTATCCGCCGTCTGTCTCTTCGCCACCTCGATATCGAAGTCGAGGGTAGTGTCGGAGGAACGGGTGAGAAAAAGGAACCTCGCCGCGTCAACCCCGACCTCCTCGTAGACCTCCTGAAGGGTGACGAACTCGCCCGACCGGGTGGACATCGAGACCGGCTTTCCCTCGCGCAGCAGGTTAACTAGTTGTACCATCAGGACGTGGAGCGCTTCGGGGTCTCTCCCCGAGGCTTTAAGCGCAGCCTTTATCCTCGGAATGTAGCCGTGGTGGTCGGCCCCCCAGATGTCCACCACCTCGTCGTAGCCGCGCCGGAACTTTTCAAAGTGGTAGGCTATGTCGGAGGCGAAATAGGTCTCGCGCCCGTCGGCCCTCACCATAACGCGGTCCTTTTCGTCGCCGTAGGCCGAGGTGCGAAGCCAGAGCGCCCCGTCCTGGCGATAGGCCGCGCCGCTCTCTTCAAGCTCCTTCAAAACCCTCGCGACCTCGCCGGATTCGTAGAGCGAGCGCTCGGAATACCAGTTGTCGAAGGTCACTCCGAAGCGTTCGAGGTCTTCCTTAATCTCCCGGAGAATGCGCGCCCCCGCGTAACGGCCAAGCGCGTCTATCGCCTCGGCCTCTTCCATTTCGAGGTAGCGCCCGCCCTCCTCGCTGCACTTGTCCCGCGCTATCTCCTTTATGTATTCCCCCTGATAGAAGTTCTCGGGGAAGGAGACCTGACGGCCGTGCTGTTCGAGGTAACGCAGGTATACCGAGCCGCCGAGGGTGGCTATCTGGTTTCCCGCGTCGTTTATGTAGTATTCCTTGTCCACCCGGTAACCCGCGGCGGACATTATCTTCGCGAGGATGTCGCCGACGGCGGCTCCGCGCCCGTGGCCGACGTGCAGGGGGCCGGTGGGGTTGGCGGAGACGAACTCTACCTGCACCCTTTTCCCCTTGCCCGCGCCGGAATGGCCGAATTTCTCCCCTTCCCTCTCGATGTCGCGGACAACTTCCTGCCAGCGGGCCGGACGGAAGCGGAAATTTATAAAGCCCGGTCCGGCGATCTCAAAGGACTGGAGCACCCCCTCTGGGTCGGAGAGATTATCCAGAAGCAGCTGCGCCACCTTGCGAGGAGGGAGCTTCGCCGCGCCCGCGAGGGTCATCGCAATGTTGGCTGCGTAATCTCCGTGCTCCGGGTTTTTCGGCAGCTCTATCTTCCAGGCGGGAAGCTCGCCGTCGGGCAGTTCGCCCTTTGAGACGGCCAGCCTGTGCGCCTTTACTATAAGATCGGTCAGCGTCTTTTTCATTATTTATAAAAGTCCTTGGAAAAACTGTTGCGAGCCTGTGTTTTCTGTGTCGCGTGCTCGCTCGAAAGCTCGCCTAACTATTAGTTATGTCTCGCTTCTCGCTGCGCGGCTCCTTGAAACCGGGGCTTCTCTCGACGTTTTTCAAAACTTTAATCAGCGAAGGGGTCTACGATCTTCTTGTGGCTCTTCTCCGGGGCGACGGCCTGCTCATCTTCGGCGGGAAGGGTCTCGTCCCTCGTGAAATCGGCGCAGTGAGCCACGCCCTTTTCGGATTTGAATTTTTTGGCGCATTTCTCGCGCCAGGCGCAAATCACGCATTCCCTGCGCGGATCGACGGTCATAGCGGCTCCTTGGGGTGTTTTTGGTTACTCGCCGTCCGATTGCTCGGGCGGGGCTTCAAGCTCTTCGGTGAGCTTCAGGTATTCGCCCGGCCTACGGTCACGGTAGAAGGGCCACATTCTGCGCGAAAAATCCACGGTGGAAAGCTCGCAGTCGGCGAGGAGTATTCCCTCGCCCATGCCCAGCGGCTCCGAAATTAGCTCGCCGTCGGGGCGCACGCAAAAGGAGCCGCCGTAAAAATCCAGTCCCGCCTCCTGTCCCACGCGGTTTACCCTCACTACATAATAGCAGTTCGCGATGGCGTGGGAGACGCCCATCGCCAGCCACCTTTCGCTGGAGGCGAAGGCCGCCGCCGAGGGGACGAAGACGACCTGAGCGCCCGAGAGGCCGAGCGAACGGAAACCCTCGGGAAAGAAGTTGTCCCAGCAGATCTGCACCCCCACCTTCACGCCGTCCACCTCGAAGACGGGGAATCCCGTGTCTCCGGGCTGGAAGTAGTACTTCTCCTCCCAGTAACGAAGCTCGGGGACGTGCACCTTCCGGTAATGGCCGACCGTCTTTCCCTTCGAGTCGAAGACGATGACGGAGTTGTAGTGGCACCCGCCCGGGGCCCTCTCGAAGAAGGGGCAGACGACCGCTATCGAGTTCTCGGCGGCCAGCTTCGCCAGCTCGCCGGTGACCGCGCCGCCGATCTCCTCCGCCAGCTCAAACTTCGATACGTCCCTCTCGGCGGGGAACCACGGGTAAGCGAAAAGCTCCGGGAAACAGGCGATTTTAGCGCCCTTGGAGGCGGCGGCGGACAAAAACTGCGACGCCTTGCGAAGGGTCCGCGAAATGTCGTCGGTCGCGCTCATCTGAATGGCGGCGATCTTCACCATCTGGGCTCCTTATCTGGAAAGGGCTTTCTCGGGAATGCTGAAACGTGTAAATTAAACACGCCCCGGAGCCCAAGTCAAGACAACGCTTCGCCGGGCCTGAATTTTCCGGTCAAAGCAAGCTACAACTTTGATGAATCTTGCCATAGCCCGTACAGCATCGGCCCGAAGAACGAGGAGACGGCGAACGAGCGCCGAAGGTGTAGCGGTTCTACATCGAGGCGCGAGAGAGCCTCCCGACGAAGTAAATTCGGGCCGGGGCGAACCGGTGAGGAGAAAAGCGTGGACGTCGCAAAACTGACGATGAAAGAATTCAAGGAAGCCGCAACCCTTTACAGGATCGCCTTTCTTCCGATGGGCTCCACCGAGGAGCACGGCCGCCACCTCCCCCTCGACACCGACACCATGCAGGTAGTGCGAACCGCCGAGCTCGCCGCCGAAAAGGTCCCCTTCCTGCTCTGCCCCGCGGTCCACTACGGCTACTGCCGCTCCACCTCCGGCCACCCCGGCACTATCTCCATCTCGCCCGAGACCCTCCGCCGCCTCGTCTTCGACATCGGCCTCTCCCTCTACCGGCAGGGGATACGCGGCCTCATAATCGGCAGCGGCCACGCCGGGGGCGTGCACCTTTCCGCCCTCGAAGAGGTGGGGGAAGAGCTCTCGGAGAAATGCCCCGAGCTGGAGATCGCCATCTTCTGCGAATACCACTGGGCGAAGGAAGCGGGAAAGGCGGGAATAGTCGAGACAGCCGACGACAGCCACGCAGGAGAGATAGAGACAAGCCGCATAATGGCCATCGATCCGGCATTAGTCAAGGGAACCGCCGAAGAAGAATACCCCCGTTTCAAAAAGCCCTTCATCTCCCGCCAAAAGCTCGCCGACTGGCCCGGCGGCGTCTGGGGCGACCCCGCAAAAGCCAGCGCCGAAAAAGGCGCGCTCATCTACGCCAAAACCAGCGAGAGACTGGTGGAGCTAGTCAGAACCATGAGGGAAAGGCTGGGGGCGCTTGGGCTTCTGTGAGAATCAAGGGTAAGGCGCACAGGCATAACGCAGCATTTTCCATAGGCGACAATTTTGGATAAAGAGAAGACTGCCTTATGGCTTGATAAGTCGTCGCGTTTTCTTATAACGGCGGCGGCGGTCGCGGCATTGTGTGTTCTGGTCCTTCAGATTCTTGTGCATTTTCCGTACTACGACGAATCGATGCACATGCGGCAGCTCTGGAGGATTTCCATCGGGATGAAACCCGGTGTGGACTATTTCTCCTCCTACCCTGCCCTTGCCTATCTTTTTCTTTCGCCGGTTCTGAACCTTTTCCCTGAAACCGCCTACGTGCTGCTTGTCTTTCGTTTCATCAGCCTGTTTGTCTTCATCGCCGTCGCAGCGCTGATTGCCTGCCACGGACAACGGGTTGCCAAAGACTGGGCCGGGACGCTCCTGCCCCTCATCCTTCTTGTCTCGTTCAACGACATTGGTTCTTTTTTTGTGGAGTTCAGCATCGATCATTACGCCGCGCTCGCCGCTGTCGGCGCGATGGTTCTGCTTTTTCAGGAGCCTGACGTCAGGAAAGCGGCTCTCGCTTCGGCCCTGGCCTTTCTTTCGATGATCATCACTCCCAAGTACGCCTTCCCGGTTTTTTTCGGTTTCCTCGGTTATTTGTCAGCGGCGTACCTTGCGGATAAAAACATGAAAAAGCTTATTGCGGGAGTCGCCGCCGGGGGAGCCGCCGCAACGGTTCTGGCCGCACTCGTCTTCTGGGCTTACGACCTTTCCCTCCTCGGCAACATAAAAACGTCGCACCTCCTTGCCCCGAAAATGGTAATGCAAAAGGACTGGGGCTATCTGGCGTTGCGGATTCGGGACAAGTTCCGGCAAGAGCCCCTATACGGGGCCATAGTCGTACTGGGGGTCGCAGGATGGGCCATGCGGTCTTTTCGTAACAGGGATGCGGTTTCACTTGCCGGGGCCGGAATGCTGCTGGGCGTCGCCGTACATTGTTTCGCGATCAAATTTTTTCTTGAGCAGTACCAGGCCCCGGTATACATCACTCTGGCCCTGTTCTCGCCTTTTGCCTTTTACGTATTCGGACGGAATATGGCCTCTAAAGTCATTAAAACCGCATTTTCCGTAGTGGTGCTAATTACAGTGATCGTCCAGATCCCCGCGTCGAACAAGGAATTCGACCGGACTGTCATGAATTTCCGCGGAGCCTTTGAGCCGGGGGGGGAACTGGGTCCGTCCTGCGTCAAGGCTTTGTCATACTACGACAAGCTCCTGACGGTAATCCCGAAGGAGGAGAGGATCGTGGCGATATGGTTCAATAACCCGTTATTCCGTAGAGAGATTACGGGCACTCTGGGCGACGACCGGCCCAGCTTCGCCGAAATAATTGAAAAGGACGATCCGCTGCACAGATTTTTCGAGCCTGAGTACCTGAAAACCGGGCTTGCCAGCTACCCTCCGGCGCTCATCGATTTTTTTATGCTGCATGATAATTACCCCCCGACGTGGGATAAAATTCTCGACGATTACCTGATTAAAAACAGGGATCGCTACAGAGTTGTCGTTTCGCCGGTCAACAGTAAAAGAAAAATGGCTCTTCGGGCGGACCTCGCGGACAGGTGGAAAACCATCTTCCCGGATTTCCCTCCCTACCCCTTTTCCCCCTGATAAAGCGTCGCCACCCCAAAACTTTGCGGTGTGGGCTAGGCGACTGCGCAAGAAGTAAAGAGGGGCCGGTCGCCCGGCCCCTCTGCCGATAATCAGATTAGTACTCTTGGAAGAGAGAGCCTGCGGCCCAGTTGTAGTAATTGCTGACAGTATGCCCAGCACCGCCGCTTACCGATGAATAAGCGCCTGAGGCGATATTGTTCATTCCGCCGCCTACGGAAGAGCCTTCGCCTGTAGCGGTATTGTTTCTCCCTCCGCTAATCGATGAGCTCGAACCAGAGGCGTTGTTGTATAAGCCGCCGCTGACCGACGAGGAATCGCCTGAAGCGGTATTGAAGAACCCGCCGCTCACAGATGCAAAATTAAAGGAGGCCGTGTTTTGATACCCGCCGCTAACCGACGACCAAGCGCCTCCGGCGGTGTTCCTTATACCGCCGCTAACCCATGAGTTATAATTGGAGGCTATGTTTTCGTTGCCGCCGCTCACTGATGCACCATCGGCGATGGCTTGGTTGCCTGTGCCGCCGCTAACTGAAGAGTATACGCCTTCCGCCCTGTTCCTATATCCTCCTGAAACGCTGGCAAAGTCAGCTACGATTGCATTTTGGCTTCCGGCCACGAACCCAGCGTAATGGGTGAATTCATGTTCCGGCCCCAACACAATATTATGGGAACCCGTCCGCAATCTGCCTCCTTCGTCGTAGCCGACGATAAAGTTGCCAAGGCCATTTGGATTGCCATAATACGGCTCTCTGTAAGTTGCGCCGGAGCCGTCACGGACGTGGATGTTGGCCCCGGTGAAGATGACATGAGGACCGGCGAGGTTGTTGATAGTGTTGGTGTCTACGGAGACGTACTGGCCGAGGCCGGGAACATTATTGTTTTCGAGGGCGATTATCCGTTGTTCGAGTTGCGCGATCAAGTTTAGTTGAGCCTGTATGGTTGCTGCAAGTTTGTCGATTGTTACCACGCCGTCGGCGAGGTCGGCGGTGCCGACGTTACCGTCCGCGATCTTGTCGCCGGTCACGGCAGCGGTGGCGATCTTGCCGGAGGTAACCGCGCTGTCGGCGAGGTCAACGGTCATTACCTGCCCGTCGATAATGTCTGCCGACGTTACGTTGCCCGCTGAGGCGGTGCCCGCCTGAATAGCCATGAATATGCCGAGTGCGAGAATTCCGAGTTTTGACTTCATCTCTTTTTCTCCGGTTCAAGGTGAGAGCCTGACGGGAATCGTCAAGCTCTTTGACCGGCTTTAAACCGGCCTTATATACCCGTTACCGTGCGGTATTTTTTTACACTCCCGGCGATAAAAAGGCCGCCCTTCGTGACTGCGTCACCGAAAGGCGGCCTTAAGTACTTCTAAACACACCCCTTGGACAGCCTGCAAGCTAACGTGTCGTAGTTTCTCACAGGGGGGGGGGGATGCAAGCCGCTTCTGTCATGGCCCTGCAAAGGCAATGTCACAGCATGGGCTAGCTGTAAATAACCTTACCTTCGAGTCCAAAAACATTCCGTTAATTCGTTTTTGGACGAGCCATCTTTTCGTCTTCTTCGGGGCCCGTACGCGGCGCAACGAGTGGAGGCGTCGGGCCGGCGCGGGGTCTTAGCGAAGCGCAAGCGGAGCGGGTGCCCCGTACGGCCCAGCCGAAACGAAGTGGTCGCGCTTCTTGAAGCGCGAGCGACGAGTCTGGGCTGAGTTTTGGGCCACCTTTTGCTCACTCAAAAGGTGGCTTGGGGCGCGGGGCGGACAGCCCCGCTAGCTGTAAACCTGCGAAGCATCCAAAAGTCACTGGATTCCCGCCCTTCGCGGGACTGACGGCCGAAGAATGGTGCGTTACGCCGCTTCGCGGCTAACGGCACCCTACACAACTATCCCTGGATTCCGCCTTCGCGGGAATGACGAAACGATCCCCCTTCCCCCTTGTGCCTTACTCCGTTTAAAGTAACCTTACAAGGGTTACAATGCCCATTTGACCGCCGGAAATTCGGAGTGAAACTTGAACACTCTTCATCTGGAAAAACTCTTCGCGCCCGCTTCGGTCGCCCTTGTCGGCGCTTCGCCCCTCGAAGGCTCCATAGGCCGCACCATCCTGGACAACCTCCTCGGCGGCGGGTTCAAGGGCGAGGTTTACCTCGTAAACCCGAAGCACAAGGAGATTCTCGGGCTTCGCTCCCACCCCTCGCTTACCGCTATCGGCAAGAGCGTCGATCTGGCGGTGGTAGCGGTCCCCATCGCCGCCGTCCCGAAGATTATCGCGAAGGCGGGAGAGGCGGGGATAAAGGCGGTCATCGCGGTGAGCGCGGGCGGCAAGGAGACCGGCGAGGAGGGGGCGCGGCTTGAGCGGGAGATGCTTGAGGCTGCCCGCCGCCACTCGGTGAGGATTCTCGGGCCGAACTGCCTCGGCATAATCGTCCCCTCCATCGGGCTGAACGCCACCTTTGCCTCCAACATGTGCAAGACGGGCAGGGTCGCCATAATCAGCCAGTCGGGCGCGGTCCTGACCATCATGCTCGACCGCTCGCTTTCGGCCAACATCGGCTTTAGCCACTTCGTCTCCATCGGCTCTATGGCCGACATCGATTTCGGCGACGTGCTCGACTATCTCGGCACGAGGCCGGAGGTGGAATCGATACTTCTCTATATAGAAGCCCTCACCAACATAAAAAAATTCATGAGCGCGGCGCGGTCGGTCTCGAAGACAAAGCCCATAATCGTAGTCAAGTCGGGCAGAAGCCCCGCCGGGGCGCAGGCCGCCGCCAGCCACACCGGCTCGCTTGTCGGGGACGACGAGGTCTACGACGCCGCCTTCGAGAGGGCGGGCATAGTCCGGGTCAAGACTCTCGGGGGTCTCTTCGACTGCGCCGAAGCCCTCGCGAAGCAGGGGCGCGGAAAGGGAGACCGCCTCGCCGTCCTCACCAACGCGGGCGGGCCGGGTGTGATGTGCGTGGACGCGATGAGCGAGTGGTCGCTCCAGCCCGCGACCCTCGAAAAGGAGACGATCGAGGCTCTGGACAAGGTCCTCCCGGCGGCGTGGTCCAGCCACAACCCCGTGGACATCCTGGGCGACGCCACCCCGGAGCGCTACCGCGACGCGGCGCGCATCCTCCTCGGTGCGCCGGAGGTTGACGGCCTCATAATAATGCTCACCCCGCAGGCGATGACCCACCCCACGCAGGTCGCCGAGCAGTTGACGCGGGTTATCGACGAGATGTCGCCGGTGATTAGCGCCCACGACACCCCCGTCTGCGCCGTCTGGATGGGCGGGCGAGGCGTCGAGGGCGGGATAAAGGTCTTCAACGAGAGGGGAATCCCCGTCTTCGAGACCCCGGAGAGGGCCGTAGCGGCGCTCTTTCACATGTTCACGTACACCCGCAATCAGGAGCTTTTGCAGGAGACCCCGCCCAACCTCCCCAAGAACCTCGGCGTGGACCGGAACCGGGCGAGGGCCGTCATAGACTCCGCCCTCGAACGCGGCTGGAACACCCTCACCGAGCCGGAGGCCAAAGCCCTCCTCTCAGCCTACGGGATACCGGTCAACCCCACCGAGATAGCCCTCTCGGAGGAGGAGGCCGCCGAGCGCGCCGGCGAGATCGGCTACCCGGTCGCCCTCAAGGTCCACTCCCCCGCGATAACCCACAAGAGCGACGCCGGGGGAATAAAACTCTCGCTGGGAAGCGCGCAAGAGGTGAAAAACGGCTACCGGGATGTCGTGAAAAGCGCGAAGAGGTACAACCCCGCCGCCGAAATTCTCGGAGTCACCCTCCAGCCGATGGTGAAGAGGGTCGAACACGAGATAATCCTCGGCATCAAGACCGACCCCGCCTTCGGCCCCGTGATTCTCTTCGGAATGGGCGGAATCTTCACCGAGATTTACCGCGACAAGTCCATCGGCTTTCCCCCGATGAACCTCCTCCTCGCCCGGCGGATGATCGAAAAGACAAGAATCTTCACCCTGCTCGGCGGCTATCGCGGGAAACCCCCGGCGAACCTTCCGCTGCTGGAGGAAATCATCGTCCGCCTCGCCTACCTCGCGGCGGACTTCCCCGAGATACGCGAGCTGGACATAAACCCCCTAGTCCTCGTTGGAGAAAACCTGCTGGCGGTGGACGCGCGGGTGATAGTCGAAAAGACCCCGGTGAAAAGCCCCGATCACCTCGTCATCCTCCCCTACCCCAACCAGTACGAATCCTTCTGGGTCACCAACTCCGGCATAGCCGTGATAATCCGCCCCATCCGCCCCGAAGACGAGCCCGCCGTTAAGGAGATGCTCGACACCCTCTCCGCCGAAAACCTCTACTTCCGTTTCTTCCAGCAGATAAAGGAGCTCGGTCACGCCCGCCTCGCGGGCTTCTGCCAGGTAGACTACGACCGGGAGATAGCCCTCGTCGCCGTCGAAGAGCCGCCGGGCAAGGAGCGGATACTCGGCATGTGCCACCTCAAGATGCACCCAGGCCGCGAGTACGCCGAGCTCGCCGTCGTAATCGGCGAGCGGTGGCAAAAACAGGGTCTCGGGAGGAAACTCGTCAGCGCCGGTATAGCGATAGCGAAAGAAAAAGGCGTAGGCAAGATAACCGGCGCCATCCTCCCCGGCAACGAAGGCATGCTCCACCTCGCCAAAAAGCTCGGCTTTGAAGTCGTCGAGGACATGGGAGAAGGGGTCTGGAGGATAGAGAGGGAGCTAGGAGATGGTAGGGAGAATTGACCGGGCAACAAAAAAGGACTTAAGCTAAAACGCCTAAGTCCTTGATTTTATTTGGTGGAGCTGAGGGGGATCGAACCCCTGACCTCTTGAATGCCATTCAAGCGCTCTCCCAGCTGAGCTACAGCCCCGTAAAGGAGGCGCATTTATAACAGAGCCCAAAAAGACTGTCAACAGCCTTTTATCCTTGGCGAAACCCTATCCTTGACACCCGGAACCTTCGCCAATATACTTCGGGACGCGAAAATGCCGGAGTGGTGGAATTGGTAGACGCGCCGGACTCAAAATCCGGTGCTGGCGACAGCGTGCGAGTTCGATTCTCGCCTCCGGCACCACGACATAGAACCGCCCCAAAAAGGGGCGGTTTTTTGTTGTCCGGAGGCGGGCTGAGAACTCGCGCCGAGAGCGTTCGGCTCGTCCGAACGCTACCAGACATTCTCGAAGAGAATTTTAAAATTGCGAAGCAATAGAAAATTCGATTCTCGCCTCCGGCACCATTGATGATCAAGGGGCTTCCCGAAACGGGAGGCCCCTTTCGTTTTGCCCAAAATCCCTCCAGCGGTCCGCTGGCGGTCCGCACGTTCGCTCCATGGCCGCCCTGCCCTTCGCGAACTCATCGGAAAGATGGGAAGGGGGGGTCTGTAGCGCGGCGTTTGCTTTTGGACCGTTCGGCATTTGCTTTTGGACTTGTAGCCTCTTTTTAGGTCGCGTTTTCACCACCTTTTAAAGAGCCCGCCTTGCAGTTTTTAAATATCGAATGCTTCTTCGTTCCCGTATCTTGTTCCCGGCTCGCTTAAGGTTTTTCAGAAAAAAAGATGGTCCTTTCTCCAAAATGGCGTCCAATCGCCGCTTCCATTTCGAGTACCGAGCCGTAATCGCTGTTTTTTTGACCTCGGCGTTCTTCATGCCGCTATTATGGTTTGTAACCCTCCCGTAAAATAGCCCCGCCTAAAAGTAGAGTTCTCCGGCATAATCCGGCAGCGGAAGGAGCACTTTTTCGTAAAGAAATCGAAATTCACGTCCGAACCATGGGACACCGGCATAACCTACGTCCGTACCAGGGGGGGGCATACTCCTGCGAAACGCCACCTATATTATTCGTGTATTATCACGCTGCCGCCACCCAGTGGTAAGGCCGAGTCCATATGATATGGTACCACGTGAACGCCGTCAGGATACCGCAATTCAAGCCGGAAGGTGTCGCTCACAGTCCCTCCGTCTTGGACGACAAGCTTGCAGCTTATTCCGCCAATCGTCTCAATGAGGTTGTCATTTTCGCTATCGTAGGTTGAGATGTCGCAAAATCCTTCCGCAATAGCCTGAATCGACCCATCCGGAAGTGGTGCGAAGAACCCGGCCGAAAGCAAGGCCGTGTTCTCTACCGAAGTTTTAGTCCTCAGCTCATTGTCCTTCGTCATGTATACCATTTTTCCGTAGGGGTGCCCGGTTTCGTCGAATCTGACCTTAAAGGCGAAATGGTTGTATCCCCCGCTGGCCTGGTCAACAACGAAACCTGCGCCCGTAAAGTACTTTCCCGCGGGATCGTAAACGGTTAAGGGAATATCTACAACATCCGCTCTCGCGTAACTATCGTCGGCGAGTTGAAGCCTTGCCAGATAGTTTGCCTCCTCGGAACCGACGACGGACAAGGGAAAACTTACTGAAGCCACACCTATGCCCAAGTGAATTGCGCTGTTTTCAACCTGAACTTGGCCAGAAGAATAGAGAGGTTCGTCAACCCCTGGGATCTGGGTGAGGCTGTAGATGTCGAATTTCGCAAAGACCGGGTTTTCTGGGTTGTCGTAATCGATTAAGTCCCCGTCGGGCTCATTTTCATCCTGGTATACGGTTGCTTTTAGTTGAACGGAGGAATCGCTGACCATCGCGATTTGCTGGCCGGAGTACTCCAAGGACACCTCTTCGGGGGCAAGATCGAACGGCACATTTATGGATGCGGGATCGAATATCCCTGCAGGGTCGCTAAAAGAGACCGTGAGATCGTAATTACCCGATGGGATCAATCCGTCGTTCATAAGGAGGACGTTGCTGGCTTGGCCGGAATCTCCGGTGCTCCCAGCGTCGAAGGAGTACAATTCGCCTCCTCCGCTTAAAATCCTGAAGACGACTTTGCCGTAATTTCCAAGAGGGGAGGGCGTACGGCTTCCTGTCACGTCGTAAACCGTCGCTCCGAAAACGGCTTCGTCGGACCACTGAGCGGAAGTTTCCCAGCTGTACGCTATTTGGGCCTCGCGTCTTGCAATTTCCGCTATCGCGATCTTGTCCGAAACGTTGTCCAAGTTGTCGGAGCCGCTAAGCAGTATTTCGTAGGCGCCTATCGAAAAGGAGCGGGCCAACTCGGGGCCTGAGGCGAGAATTTCACCGTTGAGCCGCCACGACAGGGGTCCGGAGACGCCGCTCCCCTCGCCGTCGTCTTGCGCGGCCGTTAAAGTCACCGCGGCCATTCCGTCCATCTGCGCGTAAACCTTGACGTAGAACGGAGCGTCGATTACCGGGCCGGTGTCGTCTACCGTAACGTAAACGGAGTTGGGAGTCTCAACGTTTCCGGCCGAATCCACCGACCGGTATTCGACAAGGTGCTCGCCTTCGCCGCTAACGTTGAACGGCGAGCAGTAAACCACCCACATTCCCAGATCGATTCTGTATTCGGTGAGAACTACGGCGCTCAGCGAGTCTTGTGCGCGCAACTGAAGCCCGGTGTGAGAGGTTACGAAAAGCTTTAAGGCCTGGTATTTAGGGGAACCGATTTCGATCGAGGTGACAGGCGGTGTTTCATCCATCCACTTCAATGGGTCGATCGGAAAAACGTCCACGCCATCATTATAGCCGTCCCCGTCCGTATCGGTATTAAGGGGGTCGGTCCCCATGACAATCTCGGTGAGGTCGGTAATGCCATCGCCGTCATCATCAAGGTCGGCGTTGCTACCTATTCCGTCACGATCGGTATCGATCCATTCAGTAGTATCAAGCGCAAAGCTGTCAACGCTGTCGATGTAACCGTCGCTGTCGGTATCGGAGAGGGCCGCAGAGGTTTCCCCCGGGTCCACTCGGCCGTCTTTGTTCGCATCTTCCATGCCATCCAAAATCCCGTCGCCATCGGTATCCGGATTGTTCGGATCGGTGACTGTAGAGGGATCCGCATCGGCCACGAAAAATGAAAGGTCCGTATCATGCGTTTCAGGTGCTACGAGCCCTCTTTCAACGCCATCTGAAACGCCGTCTCCGTCGCTGTCCCACGCATTGGGATTGGTTTCACCGAGTTGGGGTTCATATAAGCCGTTGGCGTTCAGGTCCTCGCAGGCGATGTTGCCATCCATAAGCCCGTCGCCGTCGGTATCTGCGCTGCGTGGATTTGTTTCGCCGAGGGCGGGCTCAAAAATTCCATTGAGATTGGCGTCCTCCACTCCGTCTGCCAACCCGTCGCCATCGGTATCTGGATTGAGAGGGGCTGTTTCTCCTATATCAAACCTTCCGCTATGGTTAGTGTCCTCTATGCCGTCCGACAGCCCGTCGCCGTCGGTATCGGGATTTTGCGGATCGGTTTTTGTCAGCGGGTCATAATCTGGCTGAAAAACAGCAGCCGAGGTCGCCGAATGTCTCGGGATATTGAGGCCAATTTCCAGTCCGTCAGAAAGACCGTCGCCATCGGTGTCGAACAACGCCGGGTCGGTCTCATTCGAGCCGACCGCGCCGTCGCCGTCGGCGTCTTCGACGGCATCGGCCAAACCGTCGTTATCCATGTCGGAGTCAAAGGAGTAATAACCGCTGTCATCGGGTCCGACGTAGCGGACAAAAACATCCTGCATTGCGTTTGTATCGGAGGGAACCAGATTTGTGGAAGTGGAGGTAAACACCACGTGTTTTCCCGACCCGCTGATCCGGGGATAGCTCGCTCCCCAATCGGCGGCAGCGCCGTCCAAGCCGATTGAGACAAGTTCGGTCGTCCCCTTCCACCGGTCCCTGACGTAAATTTGAAGGTTGCCGTTAACGGGTCCGCCAAAATTTGTGGCGTTGGACAGAAAGACCACGTAGCGGCCATCCTCGCTTATGTCGCCTACAGTGGAAAATGTGTCGCCGGCCTCTCCGCTGTTGTTCACGCTAACAATTTCGGAGCGCGCGAACAAACGGTCGTAAACATAGACATCGGCAGTGTTATTGTTATCCTGTGGCACAAGGGGGTCATTAGAAAGCACGGCTACATAGCGGCCGAGGCTGCTCAACCGCACGGAGGAAGACTGAATATTCCTGTGAACATTGCCGTTTATGTCCCTTGGATAATTTTCCGACTGGGCTGTAGCGGTGTTGAAGAGAACGCCATAGTCAAAATACCAAAGAGGGGTTGACGCTGCGTACTGGCCGTCAGGACTCAGGCCGACATTGGTCGCAAGTCTCGCAAACAGGTTCACCGGCTTGTTTAATTCCCAACTGTAGGCACAATTTACATTGCTTGGAAGCCTGAATGCGAATGCAATTGTATTGCCGCCTTCGCCTATGGTTAAGCTGGAAAACGGCCCGTTCCAAGCGGAATTAGTCCGGTGCGAAAGGCCACGGGTCAGCCTGTCGCGTACAAAAATGGAAGTATAATTATAAGGCGTCGAAGGAGGAGAATACGAGCCTGCAAACCTTGTAGTAGTTGAATAAAAAGCGACGTAGCGCCCGTCAGGACTTATGGCCCCCTCACCCCACCCTGATGGCGTCCCCTGTGCATCATCGCCGACAGAATCGATTTCTCCGCTGAGAGTGTCATAAGCAAAAACACCTTCAAGGTAATTAAAACCATCGAAACGAATGTTATGTACCAAAGCGTAACGCCCGTCCCTGGATATATTTCCATTCCCTGTGTTATACGGCAATTGCCGTCCGTCGGCGTCAAGACTTATTCTGAATGTGGAAGGCGATGACTGAGCGGGGTCTAGCGGATCCGTGCCGCTGAGGATCTCGGATGCGTCCGTTGACCAGTCACGGTCCGTATCCCTGTCGTTCGGGTCGGTAAGGTAGACGGAAACCTCGTCGCTATCGGTCAACCCATCGTCGTCCGAATCCACGTCTTTCGGGTCCGTTCCACCGGCTACTTCACCTCCGTCGTTTATTCCGTCACCGTCGGTATCCGCGACCAGCGGGTTCAGCCCCGCAGCCAGTTCACTACCGTCGCCGAGACCATCGCCGTCGGTATCCCATGTATTCGGGTCAGTGCCGGTAACGGTGCGTTCCCTCCAGTCGAGGATCGAGTCTCCATCGGAATCCCTGAAAGTATACGCCGCCGTCCGCACAGGCTCTTTATTTCCCGCAAAATCCACAGCATAAAAACTTAAAGTCGTATTATCCTGAAACCTGGTGGGCAAAAATTTCGATTCAATCCAACCGCTGCTGCCACCATCGGTGGAATAAAAAACCGCGGGCGAGGGGTCCTTGTCGTCCACTGCTGTTATAGAAACTGAGATCGGATCATCGTAAACACCCTGCGCCAAAGTCGGATAGGAAATAGGCGGTACCAAATCTCCGCCGGCAGGCCAAAGAGCTCCGTCTTCCACCTTCTCCGGTTCCGGGATATACTCCCCCTGCCCGTTCCCGAGTTGTCCGTAGTTGTTTACCCCCCAACCCCATAGAGAAACCGCTCCTTGGCCGTCATCCTTTAGCGCAAGGATGTTGCCGTCTCCGCCTGCGAGGGTTTTCCACCCTTCCGCGCCCTGAAGCTGCATCATTGGAAAACTGTTGCTGACGTTCAAAACACCTAATTCGTGGTGTTGTTCATTGTATCCCGACCCCCAAAGCGTGCCGTCGGCCTTGATAGCAAGAAACGCTTGATTGCAGGCGAAGGCCGAAATCCAGTCAGTATCGCTCCCGAACTGCACCGGCGAGGGAGAATTCGAGTCTCCCCAACCCCACAGGGTCCCGCTGGTTTTTACGCCGATTACGCGGTCGGTATTAACCGAAAGAGACTGCCAGTCTGAGGCGCCGCCGATCTGCACGGGCAGATAACGGGTCTGGATGGTTCCGTCCCCGAGGTAAGTGCCGTACCAGTTGTAGCCCCAGCCCCAAAGAGTGTTGTCGGAGGCGATGGCGTAGGAGTGCTGGCCGTACGCATATACGGCCCTCCAGGTTTTATCGGCTCCGACCTGCACCGGGGCAGACCGCATGGTTGACGAGCCGTCGCCGAGTTGGCCGTAGTAGTTGACTCCCCAGGCCCAAAGCGTGCCGTCGGATTTTAGCGCCAGTGTATGGGCGACGCCGCTGGCGGTATCGACCCAATCGCTGTCCGCGCCTATGCGCACGGGAAGAAGCTGATCCTGCGTTGAGTCTGGAACAAGCTGCGAATTGCCATTTCCCCCCCAGCTCCATAACTGGCCGTCTTCCGTGACGGCAGACATTCGGTCTCCGCCTACGCTCACCTTTTTCCATGACAGACCCGCACCGGCCTGCACCGGCGAATAACGCTTGGCTTTGTCGCCAACGCCCAACTGCCCGGAGTAATTGTCGCCCCATGTCCACAGAGATTTATCGCTTCTGATTCCGGCTGAACTGCGGTACTGGGTCGAAATAGCCTCCCAGTCATTAAAACCGGTACTTTGTTTAGGGGTGAAAACGGTTGTATCGCGATAGGTAAGGCCTCCTGCCCACAGCGTTCCATCGGTTCTTGTCAGCGTATTGAGATATCCCGACGAGCCGTAAAGCCATCCTGCCGTATCTCCGGCGCGCGTTGGTACTCCCAGATAATCAGTGAGATTTCCAGTCCCTACAGACCACCAGGGATAGATGGTTCCCCAAACCCACAGGGTTCCGTCCCGCTTTACCGCAAGCGAACCTATCCCGGCCTCCGCCCATCGCCAGTCGGTGTCCGTACCGACCCGCGTGGGTGTTTTTTTATTGACCGTTGTTCCGTCACCAAGCTGTTTAAGCAAATTAAGGCCCCACGCCCACAGACTTCCGTCACGTTTGAGGGCCAGGGTATGCCACTGTTGTGAAGTAGAAACCGCAGTCCAGTCATTATCTGTCCCAACTTTTGCGGGGCCATAATAACCAGAGCCATCTCCGAGTCCTAGTTGGCCGCACCCATAGGTATCGTAACCCCAGGCCCATAACGAACCATCACTTTTAAGGGCAAAATTTGCCTTATCGCCAACTTCTATATCAACCCAGTCATTATCCGTTCCTATTTTTACAGGGAAATACCTTGTGATGTTCGTGCCGTCGCCCAGTTGCCTGTTCCTGTTATCGCCCCAGGCCCACAGTGTGCCGTCGCTCTTCAAAGCCACGGCATGAAATGAGCCCGATGAAATGTCTGTCCAGTCGTTTTCAGTGCCGATTTTTTTGACCGCATAGCTGTTATATATGGTGCCGTCGGCCAATTGGCCGTAGTAATTATGGCCCCAACCCCACAACGTACCATCGGTTTTAATAGCGATAACAAAGCTGTCACCCGCCGACACGGTTTTCCAGTCGGTATCGGTGCCGATCTGCCGCGTAGCGCGCGGGTCAAAGTAATAATAGTTGTTAATGCGCAGATACGGGTCTCTTCCGGCGCACCACAGAGTCCCGTCGGAGCGGACAAAGTAGATTGATCTTTGCATACCTACAGATACCTGGGGCCTAGCCTTCCATTCGGCTACCGGGATTGAAAGAGGGTCCGTCGGCGAAGAACCGAAAGCGGTTTCCTGTTCGTCGGAATAGCCGTCGCCGTCGCTGTCGGCTGAATTGGGATTCATTCCCGCGAGGAACTCCGCCAGATCGGTAATTCCGTCTCCGTCAAAGTCCGAAGTCGCATTGGCGGTGGTCAGATCGCCGAAGTGATCGAGTTCCCACTGGTCGTCGATGCCGTCGTCGTCCTTGTCCTTCGCGGAGTTAACGGTGATTACAACGTTTCGCGACGCCTCAAGCGCGCCGTCGCTGGCTTTGAAAGTCAATTGATACGTTCCCGCCTGCCCCTCGGCCGGAATCCAGCGAAAGCGCATCTGCCGCAGGCCTCCGGCATCGCCCAAATCCTCCAGAATCGCCCCGGCGGGCCTTGAAGCCAGAGAAATAACCGGCGTTGTACCGTCGGGATCCGAAGCCTCGACAAGAAAAGCCACCTCTTCGCCCTCTGCAACCGTTTTATCCGCTATGAACTGAAGCACCGGCGGTTGGGGGACCTGCGGGGGAACGTCGAAAACCACCGTATACACCCCGGTGGAATCGACATCGAAAAGATTGAAAAAATAATCCCACCTTTCGGCTTCCTTATCCCAGGTTTGTGAAAGCCAGACATTCTGCGGCTTGATGTGTTTGCCGTCTGAACGGATGACCTCCTTGACGATTTTCTGGCCCCCGGACGGATCAACCTTCTTCACATATACGGGTGTCTGGGACGACTCATGGGAAATCGAGTAACGGCCTCCGGAAACCAATAGAAATTCCGCGGTCGAGGACATATCCGAGACTGCGGTAAAGTCATCCCCTTCCGATTCGTACAGGCGATAAACAGGTAAACTCGCGCCGCCGTCATTCGCCAGAAAATCCCTTATCGAATCGCGTCCGGGCAGGTCTGCGAGCACATCGGCAACCAGCGTATGAGTAGCTGCGGAGGTAATCAAAGAAGTCAGCTTGCCGCCCAACTCGTCCGAATGGCTGAGCGTCGCCGTAAATTCTGAAAATGTGCCTGAAAGGGTCGAAGTCATGATCCAGCGTGCAACGCCCATGCCGGACGGGGGGATATCGCCGAAATCTACCAGAAGGCCGGGAATAGCCGGAAGGCCGTTGACCTCGCTTCCCTCGATGGCGAATCCCACCAGCAGGCCCTGTTCATTTTCAATTATCTTTGGCTGCCCCGAATCGACCTTTACGGCTTTTGCGAATCCAAAGCCGGCGTTTTTCACGCGAAGTCCGAGGCTGAAGGGGATGGCGGGCTCAACCGGCTGAGTAAAAGGGTCGTCGGCGTAAACCTGTCCGGGAAGGAAATAATCGAGTTTCAGCTCCGGCATCGGTTTGACGTAAATCGTATCGGGAAGAACCTCGGTGGTCTGCACCTCGCCGCCGAGAGTGTAGGAGAGCGTCGCGCCCACATTATAGGGCGTCCCCTGGGGAATCGCCCCCGCCGCTCCCGGAGCGGGAATGATCAGCCAGTGGATGTCGGCCGAGGTAGAGGGCGCAACGGTACCGGTGCCGTCTACCGAAGAGATGTTTTCGGTTGAATCCACCCGGATATAGAACCTGGCCTCTGCCTCGGGAGAGCCGGGAGCTGGGTTTGGATTGCCGGTAGCGAGGACGGGGTTGCCGTCGGCGTCGTAAAACCTGACGACAATGCCCAGGTTTTCCAGCGGCAGGGTCGCAAGGCCGTTATTGATGCGCATATGCGCGTCAAACCCCTGCCTTTCAAGCGTAAGCTCCTGACGTATCTCGATCTTAACCGTCGCGCAAAGCGAATCGGCCGGAAGGGCTGCGCCCGGCGCGGCGAAAACGCCCAAAAGCAAAGCGGAAAGACCGAAAAACGACCTGAACAACCCCCATCTAATCATCGCAAACCCTTTCCTACCGGTAGACACTGAAAAGGTAAAAAGCAATTCTGAATACCAGAAACCAATTTTCAAAAACTCAATAACGGCTACACGGTTGATACAACTTCGACCCAAAGAAAAATCCGTCGTATAATTATAAAAATCAACAACCACATCATTTGTTTAAAACGGGACAAGCCCATCCTGCGCAATTGCACTTGTTGGCGGTCGCCCGCCGGGGAATTAGAGATAACCGTTATTAAGTTGTCAAAGAGCGTGTTGGATTTAAATAGCAAAATCAATTTGTCGTATTGTCGGATTTTCACGTTGTTCAATCCGACCTACCCGGCTCAATCCGACCTACCCGGCTTATTGATGGTGGGCCGTGCCCACCCTACACGGCTGCCCCCTAGGCTTTACTTGGTTAAGGTCGAGTAAATTTAATACCTTTCAAAACTTTTTTAAATTCCTGCGAACCTATTTCTGTTATTTCCGTACCAATAACGTACAGGTCTTTACTTGGTACAGTGATAAATTTGTAAATGTACCTTCTTCCATTTTCATCTATATGTATGTATGTCACGACAAATGCACGCTGATTATCAATTTCATAATATTCAGAATTTTCAAATTTCAAGATTATATCAGCATAATTACTCACCTTACCCTTGCTGGCTAATTCATCAAATTCAATGTGCTTCTTCCTAATTATTAAGTTGCCGCAGCCACTCTTGCTTCTATTGCCATATAATGATGCCGCCATAACAAGAACAGAACTGTCATTAATGTCCCAAACAAACCACCTACCTGGTAGCTCAATTTTTAAATCCTTGTATTCAACAGTATTCCCCTCTAATAAGTGCCACTTAATGGCAAAATACCATCCGGGAATATCTATTAGCAATATTCCTAAGATAAGTGGAATACAAAGAGCCAAAAGCGCATAAGATATTTTTTTACTCACATTTTTTACAGAAAGCATTCTTAACCGCCTCTACACATCTGTTAATCGTTCCATAATATCAGAGGAAATGTGATCTATTGGGTCAAACGAAACTGGGCCAGTTCCTGAAGTCCCAGGAACGTCTCCAATTGTTTTCAAACCTTGTTCAGCAAGCTCGCGAATTTTATCGTGATCTTTCTTTAAATCTGGCGGCTTATTATCATTATATTCCTTTTCTTTTCTTTCCATTTCCTTGTTTGCTTTTTCAAAAAAATCCGATATCGAATCTGCCATAAGACAAGCAGTTAATGCAACAGCCGCCGCCCCACAAACTTGTGCTACTAATCTTCCATCTGGATCGTAATGCCTTATAGGCTTTCCCTTTGCGTAGTGATATAGATTTAATGCATATATCGGATCCTCACTTACATACCTCCCCGTCTCGGGATCATAATACCGGTGGTAGTTGTAATGGAGTCCGGTTTCGGCGTCTTCGTACTGGCCGGGGAAGCGGAGGTTGTTGACGACGACGCTTCCGGCGTCCACTGACGTTTCGCCGAAGGCTTCGGCGCTTGCGCTCCACACTATCCTTCCGTTTTCGTCGGTGAGGGCTTTGGGTGTGCCGAGGTTGTCGTTTTGGTACCAGTAGTAGCGCCAGATTCCGTCGGCTTCATCGGTCGCCAGGTATAGCGGATTCGTGGTCCACAAACTCCCCGGCAGGTAGCCGTAGCTCTTCTGTATTGTCCCCGTCGAGTCGTATTCCGCCACCAGTCCTTCGTCGGAGTAGGCGAAGTAGGTTTTTATGCCGTTTACGCTCTTCCAGAGCCTTCTGCCGAAGGGGTCGTAGCCGTAAAGCGCCGCTTCCTGCCCGTCTTTCTTTACTTCAACAAGCCGGTTTTCCATGTCGTAGACGTAGCTCCAGATTCCGGAGGGAGTTGTCTTCGTGATGGTGTTGCCGTTCAGGTCGTAGTCGTAAGTGGCGCCCTCGTTGGTTATCAGCTCGTTGTTTGCGTTGTAGGTCCAGAGCCCTTCGGTTTCGAGGCTGGTCAGCCGATTGCCGAGAAGGTCGTAGGTGTAGCCTTCGGCCCCTTCCGGGCCGGTTGCCGTCGCAAGGCGGTAAAGGTCGTCGTAACCGTAGGT